>CAZIYN010000058.1:4523-10042 GCA_964543495.1 uncultured Dehalococcoidales bacterium
AAGGTATCTTTCATCATTGAACTCCGGAAGCTCCATCGCTTCTATTTCTCTGAGTTTGCCGCCCAGAATGTCTGTTGCTTTCACTGCTTCCTCAAGTTCTCGTTTGATATTTCCCTTTTTCCATGCAATAAAGGTACCACCAGTCTTGCAGAAGGGAAGAGTCAGTTCAACAAGTGTTGCCAGCGGAGCCACGGCACGGGAAAGGACAATATCGAAGGCTTCGCGGAAGTCCTCCAGATGAGCGATATCCTCGGCGCGTCCGGTAATAATGTCCGCATCGTTCAATCCGAGGCTGCCCCTGATGTGGCTCAGAAATTCCGCTTTCTTAGCGGTGGCTTCCAGCAGGGTAAGTCTGATGTCCGGCAGAAGGAGTTTTACGGGAATTCCCGGCATACCGGCGCCGGTGCCGACATCTATTATTAGCGGGTGATTCTTTCCTGCAGACCTGATGACCGGGATTACGGTAATAGAGTCAAGGAAGTGATTTGCCTGCACATTTTCGTATCCGGTTATCGAAGTCAGGTTCATACGCCTATTCCAGTCGGTCAATTCTCTATAATAAATCTCGAACTGGTCAAGCTGTTTTTCCGTAACTGAAATCCCAAGTTTTTCAACGCCGGATTTAAGGATATCCATAGCCGTATTATAGCTTATATTCCTACCTGGCAGCGATAAGTTTTACTATTTGCCTGCGGTACTCTCTTGTGATAGTATTTAGGTAACATAATAGATGGAAAGCTAGGGGTGCTCAGAGGCTGAGAGTCCTGGTATCATCGGGACAACCCTTGGGACCTGAACTCGGTAATTCGAGCGTAGGGAAGCAAAAAAAATTGCGCCAGGGGTTGAAGGTAATGGTGAAATCCCTGGTTTTTCATTCGGGGAGGCAGGGAAATGACCCAGCTGGAAATGGCAAAATCAAATATAATATCACCCCAGATGAAGTCTGTCGCGGAATATGAGGGGCTGGAAGCGGAAACAGTCAGGCAGAGGGTAGCCGATGGGACGGTAGTGATTCCCGCTAATATTATGCACAAAAACCTTTCTCCCTGCGGCATTGGCTATGGTATGACTACGAAGGTAAATGCTAATATAGGGACTTCATCAGACTACGGAGATGCTGAAACCGAGCTTGAAAAGCTTAAGGTGGCGATTGATGCCGGAGCTGATGCGGTTATGGACCTGTCCACGGGGGGAGATATCTCGGCAATCCGCCGGGCTATCATAGCCGCATGTAAAACCCCGGTCGGTACCGTGCCTATCTACCAGGCGGGAATTAAAGCAATCGATACCTATGGCGCTATAGTAAAGATGACAGTTGACGACCTTTTCGACTCGATAGAAGAACATGTTAAAGACGGGGTCGATTTCATTACGGTCCACTGCGGCGTAACTACCGGAGCTATTGCAAAACTCAGAGAGCAGGGCAGAGTGGCCGATGTAGTCTCCAGGGGTGGAGCTTTCCTTATCGGCTGGATGCTGCATAACGAATGTGAAAATCCGCTATACGAGAACTATGACCGTTTACTTGAATTATGCCGGGAATATGACGTAACACTGAGTATAGGTGACGGTATGCGCCCCGGGTGTCTTGCCGACGCTACAGACAGGGCTCAGGTGGAGGAACTGCTTGTTATCGGCGAGCTGGTTGAACGTGCAAGGCAGGCGGGAGTCCAGTCAATGGTCGAGGGTCCTGGTCATGTTCCTCTCGACCAGATTGAAGCAAACGTGAAGATGGAAAAGTCTATCTGCAAAGGCGCACCTTTTTACGTTCTCGGCCCGCTTGTGACCGATATCGGCGCCGGATACGACCATATAACAGGAGCTATCGGCGGGGCTATCGCCGCTGCTGCCGGCACTGATTTCCTCTGTTACGTAACTCCGGCGGAGCACCTTTCCTTACCCGACCCAGAGGACGTACGCCAGGGCATAATTGCTTCACGCATTGCTGCTCACGCTGGTGATATTGCCAAAGGAGTGAAAGGAGCTATCCAGAGAGATACGGCAATGGCAGTTGCCAGGAAGAACCTCGACTGGGAGGAGCAGGCGAGGCTTGCTCTCGACCCCGAGAGGTCGCGGCTCGTTCACGAGAAGCAGCATGCCACCGCAGGCAAAGCCTGCAGTATGTGCGGTAAGTACTGTGCTATGGAGCTTGTCGGCGAGTACCTCGGCACCGGGACAAAGAAATGCTGATTGTGTGATAAGAACCTGCAAAACAACGTACTGTTGAAACAGCAGAAAGATTAGATATGGACAGGAAAGCTACCCGGTGAAAGCGGAAATAATATCTATAGGTACCGAACTCCTTTTTGGAGAAATTACTGATACCAACGCCTCCTTTCTGGCGGGGCAGTTGCCGGCGCTCGGGATTGACCTGTACTGGATTTCGCAGGTAGGCGATAATCCGGGAAGGCTCAGGGAAGTCCTGGAACGTGCCTGGCAGCGTTCCGATTTGATTTTAACAACCGGCGGTCTCGGTCCCACCGATGACGATATCACGCGGGAGACCATCGCCGGTATGCTCGATGAAAAGCCGGAAGTTGTCCCCGAACTAGAACAGACTCTCAGGGAACGTTTTATCAGGATGGGAATGGATATGCCCATCAGTAATTTGAAACAGGCTACCATTATCCCCTCGGCCATTCCAATTCAGAATACACAGGGTACGGCTCCCGGCTGGTGGGTGGAAAAGGATGGACGTATCATTGTGGCTATGCCCGGTCCGCCCAGAGAGTTGTATGTGATATGGGAGAGGGAAGTACTTCCCAGGCTTAAGCGTAGCTCGGGGTCGATTATCCTTCCCAGGACTTTTAAAACTTATGGTCTTTCGGAAGCGGCAGCCGGGGAGATGATATCTCCTTTACTGGCGTCTTCGAATCCTACCTTGGGGATTTATGCCAAGCAAGACGGCATTTACCTGCGCCTGGCTGCCAAGAGCGAAAACAGGGAACAGGCTGAGAGAATACTCTCTGAAGGTGAAGCTGCTATCAGGGATATTTTCAAAGACTATATCTGGGGAGTAGACGATGATACTCTTGAGAGTATTACGGCGAAACTGCTTCTGGAGAAAGGTCTTACCGTGGCGGTTATGGAAGATTGCAGCGCCGGAGCGCTGGCTGCCGCGTTTTCTGATATTCCAGAAAATGAAAACTTTTTCAGGGGAGGACTTCTTACCCGTTCGAACGAAGTTAAGGCATTATTCGGTGTTAATCCAGGGAGTATCTCTGCATATAGCGTAGTTAGCGCAGAAGTAGCTGAAGAAATGGCGGAAGCAGCTAAAACATCTCTGTGTGCGGATATCGGAATCAGTACAACTTCTATTAGAGAAACTGAAGACAGGCCTTTTGGAATTACTTATATCGGGATAGCCAATGGTGGTAAGTTCAGCAGAGAGGTGGGAAGACCTCAGTGGCGAAACCGTGTTGTCTCGGCGGCTCTCTTCGAACTGAGAAAGTTACTCCTGTCACTTGCCTGAAAATCTCATGTTTCACCGTGATATAATGCAGTTTGATATCCCGGAAGGAAAGGTGAAAGCGTAACTACTGCTACAGTAATATGAAAATTGCATTAGTTTATCTCGTGGGAGTAACAGTAGCCGAAATAATAACAGTTTCTATTGCGTCGATATGGGGAATCGCCTTTCACATATCGCTTCTTGTAGCTGTCATTATCTATGCTGCTATAAATACCGATACGGTCCGGCAGCATTTATTTCTCTCACTGGCGCTGGTACCTCTAACCAGAATAATAAGTCTTTCGATGCCTCTGGCTAATATACCTCAAATCTGGTGGTATCCCATTATCTATTTGCCGCTGCTGTTAGCCACATTTCAGGTAATGCGGCTGATGGGGTTAAATATCGACCAGGTCGGATTGAATTTCAGAAGTATCAAGGTCCAGATTCCTGTCGCTTTAAGCGGACTTGTTATTGGTGTCTTGGAGTATTATATTCTTATGGAAGAAGCCCGGGTTACGGGGCAGATACTCGGAGAGACCTGGCTTCTGTCGACTTTCTTTCTCATAAGTTGCACCGGTTTCGTCGAGGAGTTTATATTCCGCGGTGTAATACATAATGCGGCAGTACGAATGTATGGATGGTGGGGTGTAGTGTATGTAAGCTATTTATTCAGCATTGTCCACTGGATACATCACTCAGTGCTGGATATCTTCTTCGTTTTTGTCGTCGCCCTGTTTTTCGGATGTGTTGTAAAGAAGACAGGATCTCTATCCGGTGTGATACTTGCTCATGGACTTGCAAACACGGTGTTATTCCTGGTCATGCCGTTAATCTTTTAACGGTGTGTTTTTACAGACGATTTGTCAGTTGGCGTAGGGTTTTATCTGCTGCAGGGTAGGCAGGGTGGAAGTCTCGGCTAGCTAAAAATATATATTACGTTCAGTACCACCATAATTGCGAGTGCAATCATTAATGGCGATATAAAGATGCTTGCAAATCTGGCTATACGCGCAGAGCTTTTAAAGTTACTGCATTCTGCGATCTCTTTGGTAGTAAGTAGTAACAGTAGTGAGATTGACGCAGCTATATTTGTTAATGAATTGATTCCGAGTATATTTGTTGAGGTAACTAAAGAAATTGTTGGTATCACTTTTTCATACCTGTATGTAACATATATTGTTTTTATTTTAACAACGATATAATATTAAAAAATACCTAATTTGATGTCAATACACTTTTGGATATATATTAATCTGGTTTATTCCAGGCACTTGAATATTAATACTAATTTAAAAGAGCACCCGGGTGCTCTTTTTTTATTATACTTTTTATTAAACTGCAACTTAGAGGATATATCAATTACAGGATTTCGATGATTTTTATAAAAACCACTGTAGCGAAAGCTATAACCAGTGGCAGAATACCGACACTTGCGAATTTAGCTACCCGTGACGATACGGGTGAATTAGTAGACGTGGCTAATTCTCGTGTTACAAGAAGCATTATCAGTGCTGCGATTGCAGCTATACTGATGAATGCACTGATGCCTAAAGCTGCTATTGTCGTTACGGTAGTTACGGTGGTTACAGTTGTTACCATTGCTTGCTCCTAGTCTAATGATACTAACAAAAGGGGTCTTTTTTGTCAATAGTTCTTGAGCCTAACGGACCATTTTCGAGAATTCTTGTTGTACTCCTGTAGTAAATCTTACGACACTTAATATTACAGGAAGATATCTTTTAGTATCATTGAGTTAATACTGTGTGAGTAAAAAGAAGGAGTGCCGCCTTATTCGGGCGGCACTCCATTATTTCTTAAACTCTTCGCTAGAGGAACTAGCGGCGTCTCCACCACATGAAGTAGACGAGTACTATTACGACAACCACTGCTATGCCGATGATCAGCCAGACCCACCAGGCAATACCACCGGTCGGTGTTACTTCCTCTTCTTCCTCTTCAACCACTTCTTCTTCCTCTTCTTCGACTACCTCTTCCTCTTCTTCCTCCTCAACCACTTCTTCTTCCTCTTCTTCTACTACTTCTTCTTCCTCCTCAACCACTTCGT
>CAZIYN010000059.1:0-9996 GCA_964543495.1 uncultured Dehalococcoidales bacterium
GCTGTATGCCTCCCCGAGAGCAGCTTCTCTGTCCTTTTTAATGACTAGGTGATACAGCGGACCCATCATCAAGACGGCGTCGAAATTGTTTTTCTTAATCTCGCCAAGGTCTCTGGCATCTTTGGTGTACAGCAGCACGTTCTTATTCAGTCCCTCATCGGATACTCTCTTCATGGCAAGTTCTATCATTTTTTCGGAGAGGTCGACCGCGCTCACTCTGTAGCCGCGCTTCGCCAGCCCGATTGTAATTGTTCCCGGACCGCAGCCGATTTCAAGGATATTTCCTTTCGCCGGCAGGTACTTCTCCAGGTACCGCCATGTGATATCATGCTCCAGCTGGTGACGCTCAAGCCTGGCTAACTCACCCTCTGTCCGCTCATCGTAATACGACTTGATATCACTCACGTCATCAATCATTTTTAATACCTTTATAAAGAGTTTCACTATTATATCACTAATTTTTGTAATAATTAGTCATTATAATAAAACGTAACTCTTTTTTGTTTGTTTATCTACCTCACCCCCTTTATCCTCATCTCCTTCAAATGAGAGAGGAAAGTTTGTTTAAAGAAGAGGGGCAATGACCCCTCTTCACACCCCGTTATCCTTTCCGTCATTCCAGCGAAAGCTGGAATCCAGAAATCGTTCCCAACTGTACCATCCTGGATACCGACTTCAGTCGGTATGATAATTATTGATACAGACCTCTTGTTAAATAGAGGGTTCATCCTGAAGGGAGGATTCGTAACCGGCCTACCCGCCGCACGAGGCTTCGGCAGGCGGGGGGTGAGGTTAGAAAAATATAATGGTATAATTCATCCGTTAATGAAAGTAACTCCAAAAAGCACTAACGGACCTTTAAGCATAAAGGAACTATTACCTGAAATCCAGGCAATCTTCAATAGATTGCTGGGCGGGCTTATATCGGCTCTCGATGATAACCTATATGGAATATACCTTTACGGCGCGATGGTCTTTCCCGAGACGAGGTATATCGAAGATATTGATTTCCACCTGATAGTAAAGAGGAAACTCACCGACTCCGAAAAGGAAGCTGTCAGGAGACTCCACGATGAACTGAGTCAGGAATTTCACATGCCTAAAGAAGACCTTGACGGTTATTACATTCTGCTGGATGATGCCCGGAAGTTGACAATACCATGGCATCAGGTATACCCCGATATACCGGACGAGTCCTGGTCCCTGCACATCGCCCATATGAGAGCCGGCTACTGCATTACCCTGTACGGACCGGAGCCGCGAACATTTTTACCGGAACCGGACTGGCAGGACCTCATGAAAGGGCTGAAATCCGTAATGGACCATACCGTGAAAAACATGGAAAACCACCCGGCTTATTGCACTTTGAACTTCTGCCGTCTGCTCTACAGCTACGCAACCGGAGATGTGGTTGTCTCGAAACGCAGAGCGGCAGAGTGGACTATCGAACACTTCCCGGAATGGGATACACTCGTCGGTTCTGCTCTCAGGGTATTTGAGCGAGAAGAAAGAGACGGGGACAGACGTCAGATTCAGACGAAAATGAAGAAATTCCATAAATTTATTTCCGGTAAGATTAGAGAAACCAACCGGTCTCAGTAGTCCTGCAGGTTCTGTTTGCATCTGGTTGTTGTGTGATTCCTCACCCCTTACCTCCCTCCAGTCAGTACCATTGAACAGGAAAGAAAAGTTGTCATGGCTGGAGAGGGGAGTTAAGGAGAGAGGGGGCGAAGCCCCCTCTCAAAAACTTACACCCCCTTTCAAACAATCGATTAATCTATGGCAATCAAAGGTACTGTTTGAAAGGTACTGTTTGAAAGGGGGCAGGGGGATAGCGATAGAAAACAACCAAAACCGAATAGAACCGTCCTGCTCGTATCTTGACTTGATAACCAATCGTGTTATATAGTATCCGTCCGAATTTCTATACGGAAAAGAGATGAATGGCTGATATAGATAATACCTCCGGAACGATAATCCGCGCCGCCTGCGTCCTTATTGAAAACAAGAGGATTTGCCTCGTTAAACAGGAAGTTACCGAAACAAGACACTGGGCTCTTCCCGGGGGCAAGGTGGAAGTCGGTGAATCGTTGTCCGAATGTATAACCCGTGAATTCGAAGAAGAAACGGGTCTCGAAGTCGGTGTGGTGGAGCTGTTGTATATGACGGACAGAATTGTTTCTGACCCGTTTTCGCATATAATTCACATGTCATTCCTTGTCGAAAGGCAGGAAGGTGACGAATTACCGCCGGAGTGGAAACATGCGGACCCCCACCCCTCGGCGTCCTCGGATAGTATACGGGATGTCAGGATGGTCCCGGTTAACGAACTTGAAGAATATGGTTTTTCACCGACCTTTCGTGAGCTTGCAGAGAAAAATTTCCCGGGCCGTGGCGGCTATAAGGGCAGTTTCTTTTTGTTCTACAAAGAGAAATAGAGGAAAATATGGAAACAGAAGACTTATTTAATAAATATATCGAAGAAGCCGTAAAAGCTGCCCGGTCTTTTTCAGGCTGGGATTTCAGTCACATCACCTCCACTGGCAGAATGGTAGAAACAGCGCCTCTGGAATGGAATTATCACAATATTGTATCTTCATATCTTCCGGGAGTGGGAAAGCTGCTGGATATGGGAACGGGAGGTGGTGAGACATTGTCGTCCTTTAGTCCCCTGCCGCCCGTTACATACGCTACCGAGCAATACGGACCTAATGTATCTGTAGCCGGGAAAAAGCTGGGACCGCTTGGAGTGACAGTTGTCTATATTCCGGAGGAACTATCACCACCTTATAATAGAGATTTGCCTTTTGAAAACGATTTTTTCGACCTGCTAATCAATAGACACGAAGCCTATTATCCCCCGGAACTCATGAGGATACTGAAGCCTGGAGGTTTGTTTATCACACAGCAGATGGGTGGAAGGTCCTATCAGAATTTACTGGATATTCTCACCGGCAGACCTTCTCAATTCTCGAAGTGGAACCTGGAATCGGCGGTTATAGAACTGCAATCGGCCGGGTTCAGCATCATCGAACAGAAAGAAGCCGAACTGGTCTATCGTTTCTCTGACATAGGCGCTATAGTATATCTCCTTATCATCGCGCCGTGGACTATCGAGGATTTCTCGGTAGAGCGCTATAAAGATAAACTCCGGGAACTGCACGGGAAAATCGAATCGGACGGATATTTTGATGCAATACAGCACCGTTTTCTAGCAATTTCTCAGAAATAATTAATACAAAAACCATTGAAATTTCCCCGATAATTAGTCCCTGAAAAACTCCCCGCTATGTTATAATTATTTCATGCAACTCCTTGTCGGGAAGCACCATGTTTAGCCATCTTCACGTGCATACGGAGTACAGCCTGCTCGATGGTATGAGCCGCATCCCCGACCTCGTTACGCGGGCTAAAGAGCTGGGGATGGAAAGCCTGGCAATTACCGACCACGGCGCCATGCACGGCGTTATCCAGTTCTACCAGGAAGCCAGGGAAGCTGGTATTAAACCGATTATAGGCTGTGAGTTTTACGTGGCGCAGACCGACCGCACGAACCGCAACGCCAATGAGACGCACTACCATCTGGTACTGCTGGCGAAGGATTATACCGGTTATCAGAACCTGCTCCAGCTTAACACAAAAGCCCATCTGGAAGGCTTCTATTATAAGCCCCGTATCGATAAAGCACTGCTGTCCCAATACAGTCAGGGACTCGTCGGGCTCTCTGCCTGCATCGGCGGAGAAATCCCGCAGCTTATTCTTCAGGGTAGACTCGATGATGCCAGACAGACCGCCCTGTGGTACAGGCAGACGCTCGGTGATTTCTACCTGGAGATACAGAGACACCCTATGACCGAGCTCGAGCGGATAAACCAGGAGCTCATCACGATGAGCAAAGAGCTCGATATCCCGATGGTAGCCACCAACGATATACATTATGTCAGGCAGGAAGACGCTTCCGCCCACGACCTGCTGCTCTGTATAGGCACCAATACCACCATCTACGACGAAAAGAGAATCAAGATGGAGGGCGATTTCCTCTATATGAAGAGCCCTCAGGAGATGGAGGAGCAGTACCGGGATATTCCGGAGGCTGTAGAAAATACCGGCGTTATCGCCGGTATGTGCAACCTGGAACTGAGCTTCGGCAGGCTTCACCTCCCCGAGATAGAAATCCCGGAAGGCAAGACCCCCGACGAGTACCTTACCGACCTCTGCTACCGGGGACTGTCCGAATACTATCCCGACCCCTCGCCGGAGATAAAACAACGCCTCGAAGACGAGCTGGATGTTATTAAAGAGACGCAGTTCGCCAACTACATCCTCGTCGTCTGGGATATCATTTCTTTTACCAGAGAGAAAGGTATACTTTACGGGGTCAGGGGCAGCGCCGCCTCGAGTATCGTTCTTCACTGTTTGGGCATTACGGAAATCGACCCTATCGAACACGGACTCGTTTTCGAACGATTTCTTAACAAGGAAAGAATCGAACTCCCCGATGTGGACCTCGATTTCCAGGACGACCGACGCGATGAGGTTATTGCCTATGTGACCCGTAAATACGGGCAGGACCACGTCGCCCAGATTATAACCTTCGGTACCCTCGGCGCCAGGGCGGCGCTAAGGGACGTGGGACGCGCCCTCGGTATGCCCTACGGAGAGGTCGACCGTATTGCCAGGCTTGTCCCTTACGCCCCCGGAATGACGCTTGACAGGGCAATGGAAGAGAACCCGGAATTAAAGAACATTTACAGGGATGACGCCACCATCCGTAACCTGATAGATTCGGCAAAGAGGGTCGAGGGAATTTCCCGCCATGCCAGCACTCACGCCGCCGGCGTGGTTATTTCCAAAGAACCTCTAACCGACTATGTCCCCCTCCAGAGGGCCAGCCGGGCTGACGATGACGCCACCGTAATGACCCAGTTCAGCATGGAAGACATCGCCCTGATTGGCCTTCTCAAGATGGACTTTCTGGGTCTGATAAACCTCAATATCTTGGGTAAAGCTAGGGATATCATCCGGGAAAACCGGGGGATCGATGTTGACCTGCATAATATCCCGATGGATGACGAAAAGACGTTCGAACTCCTGGCATCCGGGGAAACAATGGGCGTGTTCCAGCTTGAAGGCAGCGGGATGAGAAAGACCGGCATGTCTTTGAAGCCGAACAAGTTCGATGATATAGCCGCTATCGTGGCACTGTTCCGACCTGGCCCTATGGACCATATCGCCACCTTTATTGCGGCGAAACATGGTAGGTCGGAAATTCGCTACCCCCATCCAGCCTTGGCCGATATCCTCAAGGAGACCTACGGCGTAATCGTCTATCAGGAACAGGTGCTTTTCATTGCCCGGGCAATCGCCGGCTATAGCCTGGGTCAGGCGGATATCCTCCGTAAAGCAATGGGAAAGAAAATAGCCGAGGTGATGAGGAAAGAAAAAATCAATTTCCTTTCCGGAGCAAAGGAAAGGGGATTTACCTCTGAGACAGCAGAGATGATTTTTGCCCTTATCGAACCGTTTTCAGGCTACGCATTCAACAAGGCGCATGCAGTAAGTTACGCCTTAATAGCCTACCAGACTGCTTATCTTAAAGCCAACTACCCTACCGAATACATAACCGCCTTTCTGTCCGCTCACGCGGGTCAGACCGATAAAATCGCCAGCGCGATAAACGAGTGCCGCCGCCTGGATATCAACGTAATACCGCCGGATATCCAGCGCAGCCGCGAATACTTCTCCATCGGCAGGGACAACGGCAACGCCGCCATCCTGTTCGGCCTTTCTTCTATAAAGAACGTCGGCTACGGAGCTATTGAGCCGGTGGTAGCCGAGAGAGATAAAGGGGGAGAATTCAAATCGGTTGAGGACTTCTGCCGCCGGTGTGACCTCAGCGGAATCAACAGGCGGACTATGGAGAGCCTGATAAAGGCGGGTACTTTCGATAGCCTGGGAAACCGCGGCATGCTGCTTAATAATGTAAACAGTATTTTATCGCTCGCCCAGAGAGAACAGCGCCTGCGGGAGACCGGCCAGTCGACAATGTTCGACCTCTGGGGAGAAACTACCGCTCTGCCTATGCCCAGCCTGGAGATGGCTCCGGGAGAGGTTTCCGACAGGGAGAAGGCAAGCTGGGAAAAGGAGCTTACCGGGATTCCGTTCTCAAAGAAACTTCTCGATCCCAGCAAATACAGCGCCGATGTGGTCCTCTGCGGGAATATTGACAATGAAATGGACGGCGAAAACGTGCTGGTCATAGGTGAGATTGCCAGCGTTATGCAGCTTTTCACCCGCAAGGACGGCAAACCTTTCGTAAAAGTAACTATCGAAGACATCAGCGGGGGTATTGATGCCACCGTCTGGAATAATATTTACGAACCTACCAGCGAACTATGGCAGGAGGGAAATCTTCTCCAGATAAGGGCCAGGGTAAGAATCCGCGATGACGAAATTCAGCTTAATGTAAACGAAGCCGATTTTTATGAAATACCGGACGTACCTCCGGAACAGGCGTCCCTGACGCCGTCGGTACAAACCGCCGAAAAGGTCGCCGAGGTTAAACCTGAACCTCCTCCCCCACCCCCTCCGCCACCTCAGGAAAAACACAGACTCACCATCAGCGTGTCTCCCACAGACGACTCAGAGACCGATGTCTCCCGTCTGCGTAAGCTGAATGAGCTTCTGAAGGACTACCCTGGCAGAGACGAGGTCATACTCCGTATAGAAAACGGAACCGATACTAAAAAAATCAAACTCACCACTCACACCGAATACTGCCCCGAACTACAGTCGCAACTCACCGAACTCATCGGTGAAGAAGCGGTAAAAGTGGAGACTGTATAAATCCCTTTTGCAGGCATGTATATTGACATATTCGTATAGTTAGTATAATATTTTATACGTAAGGGAAGTGAAGTAATTCTTCGATTTGCGTGCCTTCTTTTAGAGACATAAGTTGTGTAGGAGACCACAACCGCTATCGAAGTAACACTTCTCTTTTGCTATATATATAGTTCGTTTACATGTAACAACTTTTTAGCGAATTTGTTAATAAAAGTATCGTCACCCGTAGTAATTTTCCGATATATACTCCAGCAGAAAAAGTCCACGGCCATTAGTCCATATACCATCCGGGAGTTTGCTCCTGTTAAACCCATATTCACTTCAATACCTTTTTCAAAAGCTATCCCATATATTTTCGTCTGCAAGAACTGTTGAAAACTCTGATTAGGATGGGATTCTTTATTTCTCTCATCGTAGGTCAGATGAATATCGTACATATCGTAGTTAAATATAAGTTCCGATAACAGCTGGCCTGTGAAATAGTTATATCCAATTCCATATGGGGTTTTCTTAAATGACTCGTTAGAAATATTTCCCTTGTTAACAGCTAAATAATTTATTCGAAGGGACTCAAGTTTTGACACCGCATCTAAATAATTAACCACAGATGCTTCTCCGAATTTTTTATTCTTATAAAGATTCACAGCCTTAATCTCTCTATCTTTATTCCACCCTCTCGCAATAAATTTGGCCGCGGTTCTCTTAGATATATTTTTCAATCTCTTCAGCTCGGTCTCTTCTATCAATAGGATTGTGATTAAAAAATATTCAAATTCGGTTTTTGCAGAAAAACTACACTCACCACTTTCGTCAAGAAACATATAAATCAATCGAAGACTCCAATCCAGGTGTAAGCTACCTTTTTAGATTTATATACGAAGATAAATGATGTTCTTAATTATATGTTAAATAAAGTGGCAAGACAATGGAAAAACTCGTCACAATGATAATTTTAAAGCTCTTCATAACAAACGTTTCAAACAAGACATTTCCTCCATTCCGTGCTAGAATATGTGCCAGACAGGAGACAGGTTATGCCTGAGAATGAGAAGTCCCTCGACAATACTCGGGATAAATCTTCGGGGCACCGTAAAAGGTTGCGGGAGAAGTTCATAGGCTCCGGTCTGGCAGGGTTCCACGACTACGAGATAATCGAGCTGCTGCTGAGCCTGGGTACGCCTCGGCGCGATGTTAAGCAGCAGGCAAAAGAGGCGATTAATCGTTTCAAGACTCTGCGGGGGGTCCTCGAAGCCCCTGCTGAGGAACTGCAGAAAATAGAGGGTATCGGCCCCCATAGCGCCTTCGGTATAAAACTCGTCCAGGAAGTGGCAAGAGAATTCCTGAAAGAAAGAATCCTGGACAAGCCTGTTTATAAATCGGCCGCAGAAATTTTCGATTACCTTTACCATTCTATGCGTGACTTAAAGAAAGAGGTATTCAAGGTAATTTACCTTAACAGTCAGAACCAGATAATCGATACCCAGGACCTGTTCGAGGGCACCGTAAATTCAAGCTCTATCTCACCGCGGGCAATTATCGAAGGAGCCATCAGGCACAGCGCGGTCTCGCTCATATTCGTCCACAATCATCCCTCCGGCAACCCGAAACCCAGCAAGACCGATAAGGAGCTGACCAAGGAACTCGTTTACGCCGGAAGCATTATGCACATTAAAATCCTCGACCACGTGATAATCGGCGATAACACCTATTTCAGCTTCGCCGGTGAAGGACTGATAGAGGAATATGAACTCGACTTTCTTAACCTGAAAATGAGGGGAGTCACCGAGGTAAAGAGAAAAATCTACCAGTCGAAGTCCGTTCCGCCTCCCCTGCCCTGGAACCGGTAATCTAACTTTTTACGCCTTCCAGCGCCAGAAGTCTTATTTTCATTTCAAGTCCGCCGCTAAAACCGCCCAGGCTGCCGTCACTCGCTACTACCCTGTGACATGGAATGATAACCGGCAGCGGGTTCTTCCCCAGCGCCTGCCCGACCGCTCTCGCTCCCTCCGGTTTCCCTGTCTGCTCCGCAATCTGGAGATAACTGCGGGTCTCTCCGTAAGGAATAAGCCTTGCCTTTTCCCAGACCGCCTGTTGGAACGGTGTCGCTCCGGAGAGGTCAAGTTTATCGCTAAATCCTACCTTCTCCCCGCTGAAATAGAGCTTCATTCGTTCAACGATGTCCGTGAAAAAATCGGGAGCCCGTTCGGCCGTTCTCACATCTTCTCCCAGCGATAACCTTACTTCTTCCTCGGATTCGGCCGGCAGGGTTGATTTCACCAGTCCTGCAGGTGAAGCCATTATCCCTGCCCAACCAGCATTAGTATCGAAAATTATATATTTAAGTTCTCCGTTCATTTCATCCCTTCGGACTGCATTATACTACGTCTGATAGATTTGGTGGTATAATGAATTAAACCTGTTGTTAATTATCAGGAGAATAAAATGACTGTTATCGCCAAAGATGAAAACCTGCAAATCGAGAAACTTTCTCTCGGTTCTTTCGGCACCAATACGTATACAATCATCTGCATGAAAACGATGAAAAGCGCTGTCGTGGATGCCCCCGGCGAAGCTGAAATAATAATCGATAAACTGAAAGATACATCTCCGAAGTATATCCTGCTGACCCACAACCATATGGACCACCTCGGGTCTTTATCGGAACTGCGTACCGGCCTGAACGCCCCTGTTGCCGTCCACCCCGCCGATTCGAACCTGCCCGTGAAACCTGATATCTCTCTGAACGATGGCGATAAACTCACTCTCGGCGAACTGACTATCGAGGTACTCCACACTCCCGGGCACACCCCGGGCAGTCTGTGCTTCGGGGTCGGAAAATATCTGATGTCGGGTGATACTATTTTCAACGCCGGTCCGGGTAATACGCGCTCGCCCGAGGTTTTTCAGCAGATAGTTAAATCGATAACGGAGAAAATCTTCACCCTGCCCGATGATACCCAGATACACCCCGGGCACGGCGCCTCTACCACCCTCGGGAAAGAAAAGGAAGAATATGCGGTCTTCGCGTCGCGTAACCACGCTCCCGGTCTGTGCGGGGACATTGTCTGGCTGAAATCATAGCCAGCATTAAAACGTATTGTCATTCCAGCGGAAGCTGGAATCCAGAAATCGTACCTGCCTGTACTATCC
>CAZIYN010000060.1:0-5183 GCA_964543495.1 uncultured Dehalococcoidales bacterium
AGGTGGGATTGTCCGAGCGTATCCATCACCGCCCGATTGAGCTTTCGGGCGGCGAACAGCAGAGGGTTGCCATAGCCCGGGCTCTCGTGAAAAATCCCTCGCTGTTCCTGGCAGACGAGCCTACCGGACAGCTTGACAGTCGCTCCGGAGAGGAAATTATTTCAATACTAACATCACTTCATACCGAACAGGGTATTACGGTGCTGATTGTAACTCATGATGCCAATATTGCCAGCCACTGCAACCGTATAATTCGCCTGATGGACGGAGAGATTATTGCGGAGGAAGCCTCATGAAAAAAGTTACAAGTATGCTGCGTTCCGTATGGATAGGACTGAGTACTCACAAACTGAGGAGTTTCCTGACCACCCTCGGAATCGTAATCGGCGTAGCTTCCGTGATTACCCTTATGTCCGTCGGCAGAGGGGCCACCGCCAGTATTCTGGAAAATATCCAGAGTATGGGCGAAGACCTTATCAGTATTAGAGCCGGGTCGAGGACCTTCGGGGGAGTAAGGAGCACTGCCTCGAATACGCTGACGATGGAAGACGGCGAGGTGATTGCCGAAAAGGTCTCCAATGTTGAAGCCGTTGCATCTCTTTATTCCAGTAATCTCAGACTTATTTATGGTGATGAAAACCTGAACTCATCCGTTACCGGTATCACGCCTTCCTACTGGCAGATACAGAACTACGAACTCGACAGCGGCAGTTTCTTCTCCGAACAGGAATATAACCGCAACGCTAAAGTCGCCGTTATCGGAGCGAACGTTGCCGAAACACTCTTCGGTACTGCCAGTCCGATAGGAGAAAACGTGCGGATGGGCAGTATGATTGTTACTATTATCGGAGTTCTTGAACTTGAAGACTCCTTTATGGGTCCTGATGATTCGGTCTATATTCCTTTATCCGCCCTTCAACAGGCGGTCGCCCTGACCAGGACTGCCCGTGGAGAGAAGGTAGTATCATCCATCGTCCTGACGGTATCCGAAGGTGAGGACGCAGAACAGGTCGTGGATGACATCACCGAGCTGCTGCGTGAACGCCACCGTCTGAGCGACACCGCCGATAACGATTTCAATATTATGTCCACGCAGGAAATTGCGGAAATGATGACCGAAGCCACAGGTACGATGACACTTCTTCTCGGTGCCATTGCCGCTATCTCGCTGCTGGTCGGAGGCATCGGAGTGATGAACATTATGCTGGTCTCGGTACTGGAGAGGACAAGAGAAATCGGTATCCGAAAAGCACTCGGAGCCAAGGAACGGGATATCTGGATTCAATTTCTCATAGAAGCAGCTTCACTAACACTCCTGGGAGGTATTATAGGTGTAGTAATAGGCTGGATAATATCCTTCTTCATAGATTACTCGGGAGTGATAAACACGGTCGTCAGTGCCGATATAGTAATACTTGCGGTCTCGGTATCGGTAGGCATCGGACTCTTTTTCGGATTTTATCCCGCCTGGAATGCTTCCCGTCTTAATCCTATCGAAGCGCTAAGGTCCGAATAACCTGTAACATTTATTAAAAATATTTTAAAGTCGCCACTAACCTTGTGGCGACTTTTTCGTTATATAATTATAGAGAAGCCATTAACAAATATAAGGAGGAGAGATGAAGAAGAAGTGGTTTTTTATAGTTGCAGCCATCATACCCATACTGGCTGTAGCAATGCTTACAGGATGCGGGGCGACTACGGCAGACCTGGGAGAAATTACCCAGTTAAGCGTAAGTAGCCAGCAGCAGGGAATCTGGGTCAGCGGACAGGGAGAAGTCAGCGCCGTCCCGGATATTGCCACCATCAGGCTTGGTATCGAAGCCGAAGCCGAGAGTGTCTCGAGTGCCCAGTCACAGGCGACCGATGCAATGAATGATGTGCTGGATTCCCTCAAGAGCAATGGTATTGCCGATAAAGACATCCAAGTACAGCGGTTCAGTATCCAGGAGGTAACGAAGTGGGACAGGATCGAGGAAGAAGAAGAGGTTACCGGCTACCGGGTAACACATATGGTCACCGTCAAGATAAGAGACATAGATAAGACAGGTAATATTATCGACGACGTTGCCGAAGCCGGAGGAGACCTTACACGAGTCGACAGTATTAATTTTTCGATAGAAGACCCGACCGATTACTATGAAGAAGCCAGGAAAGAGGCTGTTGAAGATGCCGAAGCCAAGGCAAAGCAGCTTGCCAGTCTGACCGGTGTATCTCTGGGTAAAGCTACCTACATCTCCGAGAATACATATTACGCACCCGTATCCTCACGCGTCATGTATGATATGGCAGAAGAATCAGTAGGTGGAACAACGATAAGTCCGGGTGAACTGGATATCAGCACGACTGTACAGATATCCTATTCAATCAGATAATAAGCGCCGGGTTAAATTAAAAAGGGGAGTTTATAAAAACTCCCCTTTTTTCACTTCTCGCTAGCTTTAGCCAACCAGGACGCAGTCTCTCAGGCTCATATTGATAATAGAACCATCGTATTTGCCCTGGATGGAGACCGTCTGTCCCACAACCAGCCGGCTGACTTCGGAGCTATACTGCATACCGAAGTTACAGCGGATACCCTGGGTCAGGTTACCGGCCTCTGCAGTCAGGACAACATAATTAATGCTCAGATTCTCTTTTACTTCTACTCTTTCGACAACACCTGAAAGCTTTATTATTTTACCGAGTAATTTAGCATCGGCTTCCGGTCCGTTTGAATCGTATTCGGCAGCCAGTTCGGAAACGGTCAGTTCCATATCGACTTCCGCCGGTTTTTCCTCGACCTCATGTTCCGGGGTAGATTCCATCTCGGGTTCCACTTCCGGTCCAGGTCCGGGGTCCTGTTCAACTTCAGGTTCCGGTCCTGGTTCAGGCTCAGGTTCAGCCTTTTTGGCGGCTCTTTTTCTGGTAGTCTTTGGCTTAGCTGCAGCTTTTTTCTCTTTAGCGGCTTTAGCCTTTGCAGGTGCTTTCCGCCTGGCCTTTGGCTTTGGCTCAGGTTCGGGTTCAGGCTCTGGCTCGGATTCAACCACAGGTTCAGGTTCCGGTTCTGGCTCCGGTTCAATCTCGGGTTCCGGCTCTGGTTCTGGTTCAACTGCAGGTTCTGGCTCAGGCTCCGGCTCTTCTTCTATAACCGGTGGAGGGGGCATTCTTTCTTCTCTGAACTCCTGATAGGTCTTATCCAGTTTCTTGTAATTACCCGACATCAGAGGATAACCGCACCACTGGCAGCCCCAGTCGGATGTCCTTGCTGTTTCACGTCCGCAATTCGGGCATCTAGCCATAATACACCCCCAATGAAAAGTATATCTTAGAACAGTAGTTTGTCAAATGATATATACCGAGCATTGCTACTGCAATATCGGATTCTCGTTAATTAACGAGGAATAATTTTAAAAAGAGCTACCACAGGCTGGCCTGGGGAGGCTTGTCTTTTTCATAAGGAAGTCCGAGGTGTCCATATGCCGAGGGAGTAGCAGTCCTGCCTCGGGGTGTTCTCTCCAGGAATCCCAGCTGAAGGAGGTAGGGTTCGTAAATATCCATAATCGTATCCGGGTCTTCACTGATGGCAGCAGCAATTGTATCCAGCCCCACGGGACCGCCGTTGAATTTCTCGATAATAGTGTGAAGCACCTTACGGTCGGTCTCATCGAGCCCTATGGAATCGACCTCCAGCTTGGTCAGGGCTTCAACAGCTACCTTCCGGGTAACGATACCGTCCGCTATGACCTGAGCGTAATCCCTGACACGCTTGAGGAGCCGGTTAGCTACCCGCGGCGTACCTCTAGCCCGTCCGCTGATTTCTTCGAGCCCGTCTTCATCGGCTTCCACGCCAAGTATCCGGGCAGAACGGACGAGAATACTCTTAATAGCCGCTTTATCATAAAAATCGAAACGGTATACCGAACCGAAACGGTCGCGTAGCGGCGGGCTTAGCATAGCGAAACGGGTTGTAGCGCCGATAAGTGTGAAGGCAGGTAGATTGAGTCTGAGGCTCTTAGCTCCGGCTCCCTTGCCGATAATCAGGTCGAGAGCAAAATCTTCCATTGCCGGATAGAGTATTTCCTCGACAGGCCGGCTGAGCCTGTGAATTTCATCGATGAACAGTATGTCCTGGCTGTGAAGGTTTGTGAGTATCGCCGCCAGGTCGCCGGTACGCTCTATAGCTGGTCCGGAAGTAATCCTGAGACTGACTCCGATTTCGGCAGCTATTATATGGGCGAGAGTCGTTTTACCCAGACCCGGCGGTCCGTACAGCAGTACATGGTCGAGTGCTTCGCCCCTGCCTTTTGCGGCGGCAATCGCAATTTTGAGATTATCTTTTACCTTCGTTTGCCCATCGAAGTCTTCGAGCCTCTTGGGTCTAAGGTTTGCATCCAGAGGAGAGTCTTCTGCATCTGGCTTGCCGGACACTATACGAGCTATTTTTCTACCTCCCCAGCCTCCGGAAAGGCTTTTATTGGAGTTATTATACCATATATAAAATCAGTCCGAGACGGACCGGCAGACATACAAAAAGCCGTCCCGTTTACCCGGGACGGCTTTTAATATAAATTCACAAGGACGTACTACCGTTCGTCTTCTTTAGTATCCGCATTATCTGCTTCGTCCGCGTCAGCAGACGATTCCGCATCTACCGATTTATCGGGAACATTCGTCTGTTCTACGTCACCCATATCACTCAGCTTACTGACGTCAATCATACTATCCATACCTTCGATATTGTCCAAGCCATACGGGTCAGCAGTATCATCGGCGTTAGCCGCCATTAACACAGCTTCGAGGTCGGGCAGTTCTCCAAATTCTTCATCCTCAGGCTCTTCCGGTTCTTCTTCCGGTAATGTCGAGCGCGCGGGGATGAGTCTGCCGATAATGACGTTTTCCTTCAGACCGACAAGTTTATCGGTTGCACCCTTCACGGCAGCTTCCGTAAGGACCTTTGTGGTCTCCTGGAAAGATGCTGCTGCCAGCCAGCTATTGGTACTCAGCGAAGTCCTGGTAATACCGAGCAGCACGGCACGGGCAGTTGTGGGTTCCCCACCTTCGGCGAGGACTTCTGCATTAATATCATCGTACTGGAACCTGTCGATAAGCTCTCCCGGTATGAGTTCCGTATCACCGGCCGAATCGATACGCACCTTGTCCAGCATCTGGTGAACGATAATTTCAATATGTTTATCGTTAAT
>CAZIYN010000060.1:5193-9976 GCA_964543495.1 uncultured Dehalococcoidales bacterium
CTCGTCCACCAGGTACTGCTGCACCGCATCTCTACCGAGTATATTCAGCAAGTCCTGCGGATTAATTGAACCGTCCGTAAGCTGCTGTCCGGCTTCAATGGTATCACCCGTCTGTACACGAACGGGAATATTCGCCGAGACCGTATATTCTCTTTCTTCCGTCTCTTCATATGAAATCGATAAACGCCCGTCCTCGATTACCACGTTTCCGGAAACACCGGCGATAATCGGTTGAGTATCTTCGGCTTCAGTTACCGCTGTTTCTTCCGGTTCTTCTTTTTTCTTCCTTTTCCTGGTCGATTTGCCTTTGGTACTCGGAGGACCTGCCAGGACTTCACCGATATCCACCCACTGGCCCTTTTTAACCAGTATTTTCCAGTCAGACGGAAGCGGATACTCATCCTGGAACGTCTCGGAGTTGGTTATTCTGATTTTACTTCCGTTATCATCATATATAACTTCAGCCAGACCGTTAATCTCGGAGATAATTGCCGGGGATTTCGGCGGCCTTGCCTCGAAAAGTTCTTCCACCCTCGGCAGACCGCTGGTGATATCAAGTCCCACCACGCCGCCGGTGTGGAAGGTACGAAGTGTCAACTGAGTACCCGGCTCTCCGATACTCTGAGCTGCGATTATCCCGACCGCTATATTCATATCTACCAGTTTGCCTCTGGCAAGGTCCCGTCCGTAGCAGTACTGACAGACTCCACGTCTGGATTGGCAGCTTAAAGGCGACCTGGCATAGACTCTGTCTATACCGGCAGCGATAATTTCTTCCATTTTCAGTTCGTCGATTTCCTCATTCCTATCGACTATTATCTCACCGGTCTCGGGGTTGATAATCTTGCTTGCCGCCAGACGGCCTATAGTGCGTTCGGCAAACGAAGGAAGCATCTCCCTTTCTTTGGGTTCGGCTATCCAGATACCGTCGATTGTGCCGCAGTCCTCCTCAAGGATGATAACATCATGGGCTGCATCGATGAGCCTTCTGGTAAGATAGCCGCTTTCCGAAGTTCTTAAAGCGGTATCCGCAAGTCCTTTACGGGCTCCGTGAGTGGAAATGAAGTACTCGAGAACACTCAGTCCTTCGCGGAAACTGGACTTAATCGGAAAGTCTATAATTCTCCCGGAAGGATTTGTCATCAGACCTCTCATACCCGCCATCTGTGTTATCTGGGAAATGTTACCTTTGGCACCGGAAGTTGCCATCATATAAACGCCGCCGTTGCGGTCGAGGCTGTCGGAAATAGCCGCGGAAACCCTTTCCACGGTACCGTTCCACTGGTCGACAACACCGTTGTATCTCTCATCTTCCGTGATAAGACCGCGGTTATACTGGTCTTCTATTAAGGCTGTTTTTTCCTCTGCCTCGCGGATGAGTTCCGGTTTAGTAGACGGGGCCGAGATATCACCCATTGCTATCGTCGTCCCGGACATAGTTGCAAAGCGGAAACCAAGCTGCTTCAGTTCGTCCAGCATCTCCGCCATCTCTTCATCTGCCAGAATCTTCGAACAATCGGTGATGATATCCTTCAGGCCCGATTTATCCACCACCCTGTTACAGAACTCAAGCCCTTCCGGTAACACCTCGTTAAAAATAATGCGTCCGACGCTTGTTTTGATTCGTCCGCCGCCGTTCCTGCTATCCCTGACTTCTATCTCCGCCCTGAAATCAACCGCACCGAGTTCATAAACGAGTTTCGCTTCTTCATAGCTGCCGAAGACTCTACCTTCTCCGCGGACACCGGACCGGATTGTTGTCAGGTAATAGCAGCCGAGCACCATATCGAGAGTAGGTGCCACGATAGGCTCGCCGCAGCTCGGCAGCAGCATATTGTGGATACTGAGCATAGTCTCTCTGGCTTCCCTGACAGCGGACTTTGAAAGAGGTACGTGGACAGCCATCTGGTCGCCATCGAAATCGGCATTAAAAGCAGAGCATACCATAGGATGTAGCTGTATGGCGCTGCCGTCAATCAGTACCGGTTCGAATGCCTGAATACTCAGCCTGTGGAGGGTCGGCGCCCGATTAAGCAATACGAGCTGGTCTTTGACTACTTCCTCGAGTATGTCGTACATCTCCGGTCTCGCCCTTTCGACAAGCCGGCGGGCGCTCTTGATATTGTGAGCAATTCCCCTTTCGAGAAGCTGGTGCATAACAAAAGGTTTAAAGAGTTCCAGCGCCATCCGCCTGGGGAGTCCGCACTGGTGGATTTTAAGATTGGGACCGACTACAATCACGGAACGTCCGCTGTAATCGACTCGCTTTCCGAGCAGGTTCTGGCGGAAACGCCCCTGTTTGCCGCGAAGCATATCGGACAGTGATTTCAGTTTATGGTTACCGCCGGTAGCATACGCCTGTCCCCGTTTACCGTTATCGATTAAGGAATCAACAGATTCCTGAAGCATTCTTTTTTCATTACGTATAATAATTTCCGGCGCCCCGATTTCCATAAGGTGCCGCAGCCTGTTATTACGGTTGATGACTCTCCTGTAGAGGTCGTTCGTGCCGCTGATTGCGAATTTACCGCCATCCAGCTGCACCATCGGGCGCAGGTCGGGTGGCAGGACCGGCAGGACCGTGCAAATCATCCATTCCGGTTTGCTGCCGCTGCGGCGGAAAGCTTCCACCACCTGTAATTGCTTGCTGGCTTTCTTACGGCGCTGTCCCGAATTTGAGCGCGTCTCTTTAAGTAAATCAATCCTCAGTTCGTTAAGATTTATATTCGTAACCAGTTCATAAATTGCCTCGGCACCCATTCCGGCTTTAAAGATATCACCGTATTTATCCTTAATATCCTGGTACTGGTTTTCAGTCAGCAGCGCCCGTTTTCGCAGGTCTTTCAGACTGTCTAGGTCAGCGGTATGCTGTGCCCCAAGCTGTTCCTTTTCTCCTTCCCAGTCACCACGGAGCTTGTTGACCTCTTCTACGGAAGCATCCTGCATTTCGGTAATCCTGGCTTCTAGCGCTTGCTCACGCTCGGAGATTTGCCTGGCAAAGTTCTCATTACTCTGTTCGATAGCCAGCTCCCTGGCTTCTTCATCGACAGAAGTAACGACATAGTGTGAGAAGTAAAGTACCCGCTCGAGATTCCTGGGTGAAAGGTCAAGCAGCAGACCCAGTCGACTCGGTATTCCCCTGGCGAACCAGATATGGCTCACAGGACAGGCAAGCTCTATATGGCCCATCCTCTCGCGGCGTACCTTCGACTGAGCTACCTCGACTCCGCATTTGTCACAGATAACACCCTTGTAGCGGATTCTCTTGTACTTGCCGCAAAAGCATTCGAAGTCCTTGGTAGGCCCGAATATCCTCTCGCAGAAAAGTCCGTCTCTTTCCGGTTTAAGAGTACGGTAGTTTATAGTTTCCGGCTTGGTTACCTCACCGTATGACCAGCTTCTAATCTGCTCCGGTGAAGCCAGCGAAATCCGGACTGCATCAAAATCATTAACTTCCAGCATCTTCTTTTTCTACCTCACTCTTTGTCGACTCGTCTTCAGGTTCTGTTTCCGTTTCAGGTTCTTCTACTTCACCTTTAACGGGGTCTTCCTCGATTGCCTCGGGTTCCGTCGTATCCGTTTCAGGTTCATCCACCTCGCCTTTAACGAGGTCTTCCTCGATTGCCTCGGGTTCCGTCGTATCCGTTTCAGGTTCATCCACCTCGCCTTTAACGGGGTCTTCCTCGATTGCCTCGGGTTCCGTCGTATCCGTCTCAGGCTCAACCGTGTCTTCTTCAACTTCGGTTTCGACCGTTTCAACCACCGTCTCGGTAGTATCTTCTACCACAGACTCAGTTTCCGTTGTTTCCGTAGCAGCTTCTACTTCTTCAACAACTTCGTCTACAGGTGCCTCTTCAGAATCTGCTTCCTCCCCGGTCTCGCCTTTCTCCTGCTCCGGTTCTCCTTCTCCCTCGGTGCTTTCTTCTTCTGAAATCCCCTCAGCCGGGAATGTTATTTCTCCTTCTGGTCCTGCTTCCGCAAGCACTTCGCCCGATTCAAGCGATGCTTCCAGCTGAGGCATCCGGCTGGTATCCCCGGTGAAGGCAACCTTTTCTTCTTCATTTATTACCTCGATAGCCAGCCCGAGGCTCTGAAGTTCCTTAACCAGGACCTTGAACGATTCCGGGACACCCGGCTGAATAATATCTTCGTTCTTGACTATCGCTTCGTAGGCTTTCGCCCTGCCGATTACATCATCGGACTTGATTGTCAGCACTTCCTGGAGGTTGTGAGCAGCCCCGTATGCTTCCAGCGCCCAGACTTCCATTTCACCGAAACGCTGACCGCCGAACTGGGCTTTACCGCCCAGAGGCTGCTGGCTGATTAGCGAGTAAGGTCCGGTGGAACGGGCGTGAACTTTGTCCTCGACAAGGTGATTCAGCTTCATCATATATATCTGCCCCACCGTTATCGGCTGGTCGAAAGGTTCACCCGTGCGACCGTCCCGTAGTATGGCTTTGCCTATAACCGGAGACGGGATACCTTTTTCAATGCTGACCTTTGCCACGGTTTCTTCCAGTTTCTCGACCGACAGGTTACGGCTCGCCACTCCAAGTTCTTCAAGCCATAGCCTGAGGCAGGTAGTTTTGGCTTCGCCGGGATAGTCGTCACTGAATGTCTTTTCGGCATCATAACCCTGCTCTGTTATCCATACCTTGGCATCTTCCAGCCGTAATTTTGCATCATCGGTAGCAGGGTCTATATCGACCGCCCCGGCTTTCTGTGCTATCCATGCCCTTGCCAGGAGGTCTTCTATGGCATAATCGTTCGCGCCGTCGAATAC
>CAZIYN010000061.1:0-9854 GCA_964543495.1 uncultured Dehalococcoidales bacterium
GCATACAGCCTGGGTATAGCGATAATAGGCATCAGTACTCTTGAGACGGAAGCCTACCAGTATGCGGAAACGGGACTGCCGGTATGCCCGGTGCTGAACGCAGGCAGGGAAGAGATTGCCACCGCTACCTATCAGAAGAAAGACAGCGGGTGGCAGAAGATAGTTGAAGAGCGTTTGACCACCGTTAAGGCTCTATGTGCCGACATTACGGATGAGACCCTGTTCTGTGGGGAATACCTGCCGTCCGTAGCCGGCGACATAAGGGACAGGCTGAAGGAAAAAGCTGTTATCGTATCTCCTGTCTCGGGAATGCGGCGGGCAGGCTTCCTGACCGAGCTCGGACTGAAAAGGTTCGAGGCAGGAGATTATGATGATACGGCTACATTACAGCCGAGCTATTTCAGGGGTCCATCGATTACGAAATCCAAAAAAAGAAAGAGATAAAATTTACACAAGCGGTCTATTTCGAAAGGAGTATGAATGGATAAATCTCTGGTCCTGGTGAAACCGGATGCTATGAAAAGGGGACTTGCCGGCGCTATACTGGGTCGTCTGCAGGAGCAGGGGCTCAAGCTGATTGCCCTGAAAATGATTCATATGGATAAAAAACTTGCCGAGCAGCATTATGCCGTGCATAAAGATAAACCGTTCTTCGGTGAACTTATTGAATATATAACCTCCACTCCGATAGTCGCCGCCGTGTTCGAAGCGGACGGGGTCGTGGAGAAAATCAGGAAAATAATGGGGGCTACGGACCCGGCAAAGGCTGAACCGGGGACGATAAGGAAAGATTTTGGGCTGGATGTACAGCAGAACTCAACTCACGCCTCGGATTCGAATGAGACCGCCGAGAAAGAAATCAGGCTGTTTTTCAAAGAGGATGAAATCCTGGACTATTGAATCCTGACTACCACCGGGGCTTTATCCCATAATTCGTCCAGATTATAAAATTCCCGCTCGAACGTGGCGAAGATGTGGACGATAACATCACCGAAGTCGATCAGCATCCATCCGGAATCGAGCGTTCCCTCGTGGTGATGGGGTAAGATACCCTCTTTTTTCATAGTATGCTCGATTTCCTCGTAGATTGTTTTAATTTGCCTGGTACTCTCGCAGCTGCAGATTACAAAATAATCGGCGAAACTGCATATCCCGCGGGTATCGAGCAATACGATGTCTGTTGCCTGCTTATCGCTGGCGATTTCCACTGCCCTGTGGGCTAAGTCCAGTGCTTCCAGTAGTAGTGCCTCCGTAAAAGGTGGTATAATCCGGCACCAATAATTATATCATAACGGAGTCAGCTCTATTAATTCTTAAAAATTTCCCGGAGGTCTCATCATATCCGTGCCGGGTATCGATGGTGGAGGCATTGACGGACCTCCGCCTTCATTTTTTATTCTGATGAATTCACGTATTGTCGGGACAAGAAGGAATAATGTCAGGATAAAGGTACAGGTATCGGCAATCGGAAATGCGTAGAATATGCCATTGAGTCCCATATATTGCGGAAGAATCAGGACGAAAGGAAGAAGGAACAGGAAAGGCCTTGCCAGAGAGGTAATAAACGCTTTTTTAGCCGCGCCTATGGACTGGAAGGTCAGCGAGCCTACCATCATGAAACCCAGCAGGTATAAGGCTAAAAAGACGCGTTTTGCGGCGTAACTGCCCATATCTATAAGTGGGGTATCTACAGTGAAAATACCGATAAATATATGCGGCAGGAAATAGAGGATAAGGAACATAACCGAGGCGGTGCATGTTGAGACGATGATTGCTATCTTGATTGCCCTTAATGCCCTGTCGAAACGTCTGGCTCCGAAGTTGAACCCCAGGACCGGCTGAAGGCCCTGTCCGAAGACCATTGCCGGCATCATAGCGAACATCATCAGGCGGTTAATGATGCCGTAGGCAGAGACTCCGAGGTCGCCGCCATAGTTTACAAGCAGTCTATTGATGATAATCGCCGAAAAGCTTGTCGCCAGTGTCCTGGCGAACGAGGCGACGCCTATAGCCATAATCTCTTTTAGTATGCCGAAGTTGAGCAGCAGGTTTCTGGGGCGAATTTTCAGGAAACTCCTGCCTGTCAGGTAGTATCTCAAGAAGAAACTGACGGAGATTATCTGGGCAAATACTGTTGCCAGCGCCGCACCCTGTATTCCCATTTTCAGCGGCACGATAAAAATCGCGTCCATGATAATATTCGACACGGCGCCAATAATCATTCCCAGCATAGGGATAACGGCATTTCCCTCCGCCCTTATCAGGTTGTTCATCGACATAGCCGATGTCATAAAGAACATCCCGTACAGGATTATAGTCATATAGTCTCTGGCGTAGGGAAGAATTGTCTCGGAAGCACCCATCAGACGCAGCCAGAAATCGGGATTGACAAGACCTGTAATCATGATAATCAGAGATAATATAATAATGGGACTTATGGCGTTACCCAGGGCGTGCTCTGCCCGTTCGATTCTGTTGGCGCCTATCATTCTGGAAACAAGGGATGCGCCGCCCATACCGAACATCGCTCCCACACCCATCGAGAACATCTGAAGAGGGAAAACGATTGAGAGACCGGCGATACCGAGCGGACCAACGAAACGACCGATGAAAATGGAGTCCACGGCGTTATAGAGCGTCATTACGAACATCCCCATAAATGCCGGTATGGCGAGTTTTACCAGCAGGCGTCCCACCCGGTCGTCGTCGAGGACATTCCTGCCGTCGGGTTGTGTTCTCCCCATCATTCTCATATCAGGTCCTTTCCAGTTACCCGGTCAGTCTGTGAAAGACCGCTCCCGGAGTTCTTTCTCTTCCATAAAATCGGCCGGTCTTTCGCCGTCGGGCTGGTTTGTCTGTACAGGCTGCCTGTCCGTAACCTGTTTTCCGGCTCTCCTGAGCTGATTTATCTGGGGTATCAGAAGCGCTGCGGTTACTATAAAAGTAAGGCCGTCTGTCAGTGGGAAAGCCCACCATACGCCGTCGATTCCCATATAACGCGGCATTATCAATATGGTAGGAATCAGGAACAGAGCCGGCCTGGCTATGGCGGTGATAAAAGATTCTACGGCTTTCCCCATAGACTGGAATACTATTGAACCGACTATCATCGAACCTATAATGTAAAGGACTATCCAGATGCGTTTGGCAGCGTACGCGCCTACTGAAATAAGTTCGCTATCGGTGGTAAAGATGCTTATAAATGTTTCCGGGGTGAAGTATAGGAGCAGGAATGAGGCAAGATTAAGGCTTGTTGCGGCGATGATAGCGATTTTTATGGCTTTCAATGCTCTGTCGTACCGCTGTGCTCCGTAATTATATCCGAGTATCGGCTGGAGGCCCTGACCGCAGACTATTCCTGGCATAAGGGCGAACATCATAATACGGTTGATAACACCGAAAGCGGAAACGGCTATGTCTCCACCGTAGGAAATCAGTACCCGGTTTACCAGAATTGCGGAGAGGCTGCCGGCTATAGTCATCGCGAAGGAGGCGATTCCGATGGCGAGGATTCCCCTGAGTATACTCAGTTCCAGGACGAGGTTTTTCAGGTGGATTTTAAGAAAATTCCTGCCGCCCATATAGTAAATTACGAAATAGCCTACAGAAATCACCTGGGCAATCACCGTTGCCAGTGCTGCCCCCTTTATACCCATATTCAGCGGTATTATGAAAATTGCGTCCAGCACAATATTGGAACCGGCGCCGATTATCATTCCTATCATCGGCACGCGGGCATTACCCTCCGCCCTGATTAGGAAATTCATCGTCATCGCGGATGTCTGGAAAAACATTCCGATAAGGATAATGGTCATATAATCCCTGGCGTAGGGAAGGATTGTATCGGAAGAGCCTATCATCCTGAGCCAGAAATCGGTATTGGACAAACCTACCGCTGTAATTATTGCCGACATCACGATGGTCAGGGTAATGGAATTGCCCAGGGCGCGTTCTGCCCTTTCGATTCTACCGGCGCCGATTAGTCTTGAAATCAGTGAAGCTCCGCCCATGCCTGCCATATGGCCGATGCCCATAGACAGCATCTGGATGGGGAAAACGATTGAAAGTCCGGCGATACCGAGGGGACCTACATAGCGACCGATGAAAATCGTATCCACTATGTTGTATAACGTCATCACGAACATTCCCATAAATGCCGGTAATGCCATCTTGAACAGCAGCATACCTATGCGGTCGTCATCGAGGACGTTCTGGACGTCGTTTTGCATTTGTTCCATAAATAGCTAAGCCTCTCAGAATTCTATAGGGACTTTCCCGACCGGTGGCTCGCAACCTATTCCAGTTTGGATAATATTTCCCGCAGCGTTCTCAATGAAGCTGATAATTCTTCAAGTTCACCGACTGTCAGTGAGGAAAGCGATTCCATCGTGGCTTTTCTCAACTCGTCTTCATGCTCTTTAATGAGTTCTCTTGCCTCTGCCGTAAGGGTAACGTGTATCATCCGTCTGTCTTCGGTACCCGGCTCCCTTTCTACCAGACCGAGTTCCACAAGCCTGTCTATGAGGTGGGTCATCTGCGGCCTGGCTATTTGCAGCCTTTCACCGATTTCAGCTATATGCAGCTTGCCGGCTTCCTCGAGGAGTTTAAGAATTTCGAAATGAGGTGGAGAAATGCCTGCTTCGAAACTTTCGATAGCCGATTTTAACAGTTTGCGACGTACGCTCCTGCCTACGAGCGGCATCGTGGAAAACACATCTTCCACGACACTGTCAAGGATGCTGTCCCTTTTTACACTCTTCATAATTATTTAATATTTATAAAATAAATTATTATAATTATAAATAGTTAAATATATAAACTATTATAGACTAAACGGCAGCCTGCGTCAAGAGTATGCGGGGAAAAAACAGAAGGATTTGCGAAATACAGTTTATGCTTATATAGTGGAGATAGGAGAAGTGTATGGCGGAACTGCTTTTCGGGACTGCCGGTGTGCCCCACAGCGCCGAGACCAGAACGACAATCGATGGAATAAAACGTATTGCCCGGCTCGGACTCGGCTGTATGGAGATAGAGTTCGTCCGGGGCGTTACTATGGGAGAGGCCGGTGCCCGGCTGGTGGCGGAAGTTGCCGCGGAAGAAGGAATAAAACTTTCCGCTCATGCTCCCTACTACCTGAACTTTAACGCCCATGAGCCTGACAAATTGGTTGCAAGTCAGGAAAGGCTGATGCAGGCGGCAAGGATAGCCTCAATATGCGGGGCGTGGTCCGCCGTTTTTCATACTGCCTTCTATCTCGGGGATGAACCTGAGAAGGCATACGGCGTTGTCAGGGAATCGTTGAAAGAGGTAATGGACAGGCTCGAAAAAGAGAAAATAGATATTACGCTCAGACCGGAAGTAATGGGGAAACCCAGTCAATTCGGTACGGTCGAGGAACTGATAAAGCTGTGTAACGACCTCGAGGGACTTGCTCCCTGCATGGACTTCGCTCACTGGCATGCCAGGACAGGTGCCGAAAACACCTATGAGGAATTCGTTTCAACGCTGAAGGAGTTCGAAGACGGACTCGGCAGGACTGCCCTTGAAGATATGCATATTCACTTTTCGGGCATACATTACGGGCAGAAGGGTGAAAGAAAGCACCTGGACCTTTTGGAGTCCGATATGAACTACACGGAGCTCATTCAGGCGATTATCGACTGCGGAGTAAAAGGGCTGGTTATCTGCGAGAGTCCAAACCTTGAAGGAGATGCGTTAATGCTCCAGCAGACGTACAAAAATCTTCTTCAAGCGAAATAACCCGCGAAAGAAAGCTGCATCGATTTCTGATAGGTTGCGTTATTTGATATAATATTAATTGGGTCGGGTTGTAGACCCGTTTAAGGAGAGAAATGGCGGCGAACTGGAAAAGAAGCGGAATTGTATATATAGTCGTGCTTATTGCTGCGGTAGCACTTGCGCCCGTTCTGATATCCACGCCCCAGAAACCGACAAGGGTACCTGTCAGTGAAATCATTGCTATGTCAGAGAGCAATGAGATAGATAAGATACTGGAAGACGGCGCTATGCTTATAGTAACCGCTAAAAGCGGTGAAGAGTATGAAGCAAGCATAGGCAATCTTAACTATAATGACCTGAAAGAACTGGGACTTAAAACAGATACTTTGGAATATGAAATCAAGCAGGTGGGATTCGATTGGAGTACCATACTGCTCAGTTTCCTCCCGATAATTCTTATAGGCGCGCTGATATTCTTTGTCTTCTTCCGTGCCAGGGGAGTTAATAACCAGGCGATGAGCTTCGGGCGAAGTCGTGCCAGGCTGTTTCCTCTGGATAAACCTACGGTTACATTCGATGATGTTGCCGGAGTAGACGAAGCCAAGCAGGAACTCTACGAAGTCGTCGAATTCCTGAAATCGCGTGAGAAGTTCCAGAGTCTCGGAGCACGCATTCCGAAGGGAGTACTCCTCGTCGGTCCTCCCGGTACCGGTAAAACGCTTATGGCGAGAGCTGTAGCCGGAGAAGCGGCGGTACCTTTCTTCTCGATAAGCGGCAGCGAATTTGTAGAAATGTTCGTCGGTGTTGGTGCTTCGAGGGTAAGAGACCTCTTTGACCAAGCGAAACGCAATGCTCCCTGCATCGTGTTCGTTGATGAAATAGATGCCGTGGGCCGCCAGAGAGGTGCCGGTCTCGGCGGCAGTCATGATGAACGTGAACAGACTCTGAACCAGATACTGACCGAGATGGACGGGTTCGATACGGATACCAGTGTAATTATCCTCGCTGCCACAAACCGTCCCGATATTCTCGACCCTGCCCTGCTGCGTCCCGGGCGTTTCGACAGGCGGGTGATTCTCGACCGCCCCGACCAGAACGGCAGAGTAGCTATCCTGAAAGTCCATATAAAAGACAAACCTATAGATAAGACTGTAAACCTTGAAGTACTTGCCAAACAGACCGCCGGTTTCAGCGGTGCCGACCTGGCAAATCTGGTAAACGAGGCGGCTATACTTGCTGCCAGACGCGGCAACAAGACAATTAAGATGGACGAGCTTGAAGAGTCTATCGACAAGGTAATGCTCGGTCCCGAGAGGAAGAGCCGGCGAATCAGTCCCAAGGAGAAAGAAATTTCAGCATACCACGAGGCCGGACATGCTCTGGTCGCTCATATCCTGCCGAATATCGAGCCGGTTAGAAAAATAACCATAATTCCACGCGGACTCGCGGGCGGGTATACCAAGACTCTTTCTGAAGACAGGGACTATTACATGCGTTCGTATATCAAGGAAATGCTGGCATTTGCCCTGGGCGGGCGCGTTGCCGAGGAATTGATTTTCGATGAAATAACCACCGGAGCAAGTGATGATATCAAGAGAGCTACCGACCTTGCCCGACGGATGGTGACGGATTACGGTATGAGCGAGAAGCTGGGACCGCGGACTTTCGGCGATAAACAGGAACTCGTTTTTCTGGGAAGAGAAATATCCGAGCAGAAAGATTACAGTGAAAAAACAGCCACTGCAATCGATAAGGAAGTTGATGTCCTCATAAAGGAAGCCCACGATAAGGCAAAGGACATACTTACCGAGCATAAAGCGAAGCTGATAGAAATAGCTAAGAAACTGATTTCAGAAGAGACACTCGAGGGTGATGAACTGGACGAGCTGCTGGGTATACCCAGGGAAGCAGGTCAGGGCGTGAAGAAAGAAAAGAAGGTACCGGCTCCGGCTAAAGTGGAAGCCGAAGCCGAGAAGTCGAAAACCGGACGCCGAACCAAGAAAGCCCCGATTATCCCGGAAGCTTTACCTAAACAGGCCCCCGCTCCGTCCGACTAATATTCTCGTCCTTCCAGCAAATTGCCGGATAAGAAGCTGACACCATCCGGGTACTCGTACGGGTATACGCATGATTGAAATTACCGATAAACCGATTTCACCCGAATCCGTTGTCCAGAAGGTGAAGACTACAGGCAGCGGTTGTGCTCTGGCTTACATCGGGCTTATCCGTGACCGGTCGCGGGGAAAGCAGGTTGTTACAGTTGAATACCGTGATGAAAGCGGGAAAGCGGCCGAAGGGCTGGCGCAGATAACGGGTGAAGTGAAGCAGAAGTGGCAGGTAAACGGAATCGCCATCACCCACAGAGTGGGTAAACTGAATGTGGGGGATATCAATCTGGTTATCGCCGTGTCTTCTGCGCACCGTCAGGAAGCGTTCGAGGCCTGCCAGTACGTAGTCGACCGTTTTAAAGAACGCCTGCCGACGAGTAAAACGGAAACATATACGGATGGCAGCGTCTATACCGGCGACGAGTAGCTACTTCTTCCTGATAGTAATGTACTCCGTAAGGTCTATCAGACATTTGCGGCAGGGATTATCGGGAAGCCGGTGTAAATTACGTCTTGCTTTTTCACAGAATTCCGTTGCAACGCCGTAACATTCCTGGATAATCGTAGAGTTGTGGACGATTTCTATCGCCTGTTTCAGCGCATCACTGTTTTCTCTATCCTCGAAGAGCTTTTTTACGGGGTTGTCTTCAGGATATTTCTCGAGAATAAAAATTGCAGGCAGGGTGAGTGTGCCCTGGGACAGGTCCGAACCTGTGGGCTTGCCGAGTTCTTCTTCAGAGCCGATGAAATCGAGAATATCATCTACTATCTGGAAGCCTATACCCAGGTTATATGCATAATCTATTAATATCTGAATCGATTCCTCGGGAGCGTTGCTCAGAGCCGAACCCGATTCTGTGGACATCGAGAAAAGGGCAGCCGTTTTTTTGGCAATTCTGTCATAGTATTCCTGGCGCCTCTGGTCCGGATTGTATGCATTGAATGACTGGTTTATCTCTCCACTGGAGATTGTCTTAAGTGTTTCGGCGAACAGTTTAATCACCCGCAGATTTCCCGTGGAAGCGGTGAGTGCTCCGGCTTCGGCAAAAAGGTAATCGCCCAGGAGTACAGCCTGCTCTTCTCCCCAGAGCTTATTCACTGTCTGCCTGCCCCGCCTCATTAGAGAGCTGTCTATAGCGTCATCATGGACCAGCGTGGCGGTGTGCATTATCTCCACCGCCGTACCCATCGGCAGGTGGTATGCGGGGTCGTAATTGTAGAATTTGCCTGAGAGCAGGGTCAGTATGGGGCGCAGCATTTTACCGTTGTTATTCAAACTGTATTCCAGCAAAGTAGACAGGTGCGGATTGCCGACTTCCTTGCCTTTCGCCTTCAGGTTTTCTTCAATTTTAAGGAGGTCTTCCTTGACCGGCGCGTAGATTTCGCTTAATTCCAAGGTTCTCCTTTCTCGATTACGGGCATAATGGAGGGGGTGAACCCGGTTTTTAGTTCTTACCCAGTCGGGCGGTCTCCTCATCAATAACGGATGTTTCAAGTTTCTTGAAAAGGGGTTTAGGTTCGTTCAGTTTCTGCCCCGGTTCCGGCATGTTCGGCTGCCAGCCGTCGTCTTCCACATTTCCACCGAAACCGAGATATTCGTGTACCTTCTGCGAGCTGAACGGCAGGAAGGGATACATAACCGTTTTCAGGTATGATATAACGTTGAGCGCCACGTAAAGGGATGCTGCGGCAGCTTGTTTGTCTTCTTTAATCACTTTCCAGGGGGCTTTGTCATCCAGGTACCTGTTTGTATCCTGCGCCAGGGACATAACCGTTCTGAGTGCTTCCCTGAAATGGCATTCGTGCAGGAGTTTGTCTACTTTTTCGAGCACATTATCGGCATTTTTCAACAGGTCGCGACTCTGTTCATCCAGTTCTCCCGGCTGCGGTACGCTTCCTTCGTAGTTACGGTAGGTGAAGGTAAGTACGCGGTTTACCAGGTTTCCATAAGTGGCTACAAGTTCGTCGTTATTACGACGGACAAACTCGCTCCAGGAAAAATTG
>CAZIYN010000062.1:0-9783 GCA_964543495.1 uncultured Dehalococcoidales bacterium
TATCAATAGAGCGACACCAACTATGCCGAAAGCCCCGGCACGACTATCACGCATTGCTTCCCATCTCTCCTCGACCGGCTTATGACCTGCGATACCGTCGCAGGTGTCTATAAAGCCGTCGAGGTGCATGGCCCCGCTGATTACGACCAGAGCAACTATCAGCAGTCCGTTGACCACCGCTGCCGGTAAAAACAATCCCAGGAGTGCATTCAGTCCGACCAGTACTCCGCCAATGAGTAGCCCCACTATGGGGAAATACACCGTCGAACTACCCATTCCCTCCGGGCTGTCATCGCTTCTGAAGGGTAACGGGATAATCGTAAGGAATCTGAGTGCCGTGAAGAAGTTCAACTTTCAGGCTCGCTTTCTTCCGATACTCCGGCTTCGGCGAAGGTGGACATTTCGGCAAGTACCCTGCAGGCAGTCTCACTGAGGAATATCCCGAGGGCTGCCCCGGTACCTTCACCGAGGCGCAGTCCGAGGTCGAGAAGGGGTTTTACTCCAAGGTACTCCAGCATTATCCGGTGACCTCCTTCGGCGGAAAGGTGCCCGCCGATAAGGTAAGGTTTCAGCTGTGGTGCCAGTGAAGCCGCGATAAGTGCGGCGGCTCCGGATATGAAGCCGTCTATAACTACCGGAATCCGGTGGGATGCTGCTCCGAGCATAACCCCCGCCAGTCCCCCGATTTCGAAACCACCCACTTTCGCCAGCACTTCCAGCGGTCTTGCGGAGTCGGGCTTATTTATCTCGAGGACCCTGTCCACAATCGTTATCTTCCGTTCAAGCTGCTCGTCACTGATGCCGGTACCCCTGCCGGTAACTTCCTTTGCCGACTTCCCGGTAATAACGGCGCAGATTGTGCTGCTTGCCGTCGTGTTGCCGATTCCCATATCGCCGGTGCCGACTATATCGAGTCCCTTAGCCACTTCGTCGTTGACTATCTGGATACCGGCTTCGATTGCTTTCACTGCCTGCTCATCTGTCATCGCCGGACCTTTCGTCATGTTGGCGGTACCGGGGGCAATTTTTCTGGAAATGAGTGTGGAATCCGAAACCGGTGTGCCCGCAACGCCCATATCGACAATCGTGATTCGTGCTCCCACCTGGCGGGCGATTACGTTGATTCCGGCCCCGCCGGCAAGAAAATTATCGACCATCTGAGTAGTAACGTCCTGGGGCCAGTTACCAACTCCCTCGACGACGACGCCGTGGTCGCCTGCCATCGTGATAATGGCTTTGTGCCTGATAATGGGTACGGGTTGCCCCTGTATCCCCGCAATCTGGACCGACAGTTCCTCGAGTCTACCCAGGCTACCCTGGGGTTTGGTGAGCGTGTCCTGCCTCTCCCGCGCTGCGGCCATGGCCTTTTCATCCAGCGGTTTTATCAGATTAATGGTATCGTTGATAATTCCGGTCATGTTATCTCCTGTCTATCCTCTCATTTAATATTTTATATACTGAGTCCATATTCAGACTGTTGCGCACCAGTTCCGCCAGTTTATCGTATTCCGTGTCCCTGTCCGCGGCTGCCCCGTATTCTATCTCCGGCAGACCCGCCCGGCGGCGGACGTTATTAATCAGCTTTCTCCTGAAAGTATCGTTATGGAATAGCCCGTGCATATAGGTCCCCAGTACGGTGCCTTCCGTACTCAGGGCGCCGTCGGGATAGTCCGCTTTCCCGTCAGGTGTTTCATTCACATGAAAAGCGTGGGTACTCTCGTTGCTGCTTGTCTGTCCCATGTGTATTTCGTACCCCACCATTTCATCGCTGCCGGCTCCCTCCAGCAGTCCGCGGTCGGCAGAGACCGTAGCTTTCACCTGGACTGTGGACTTCTCGGGAAGGAAGGTAGTAGTCACGTCCAGCAGTCCCAGTCCGGGCACTTCTGACTCGGTCGACTCGATTTCCTGCGGGTCGCGGATATGCTTTCCAAGCATCTGATAACCGCCGCAGACACCGATTATGTTCACGCCATCTCCTGCTTTCCTGACTACAAGGTCTGCCAGTCCCGATTCTTTCAGGAACATCAGGTCTTTGATAGTGTTTTTTGTTCCCGGGAGAATAATGAGGTCGGGACTGCCAAGTTCGGAAGCGCCGGTGATATAACGGACTCTGCACCCATCACTTTCCAGCGGGTCGAAATCATCATAATTCGAGATACGCGGGAAACGTATAACCGCCACGTCTATACCCGTTCCTCCCTGATTATCCTTTCTTTCATCCAGGTAGACCGAGTCCTCTTGGGCTATATGGATATCCCTGAAATAGGGAACCACTCCGATAACAGGCTTATGCGTCTTGCTTTCAAGGAACTCTATGGCTGGTTGGAATAATTTGAGGTCGCCGCGGAATTTATTTATAACGAAGCCTTTCACGTGGTCGCGCTCATCTTCATCGAGCAGTTCCAGCGTCCCGACAATCGATGCCATTACTCCACCCCTGTCGATATCTCCCACCAGAATCACCGGAGCCTTCGCCATCCTGGCTATCCGCATATTGGTTATTTCTCTTTCCTTGAGGTTAATCTCCGCCGGGCTTCCAGCTCCTTCGATAATAACGGCGTCGTATTTTTCGCAGAGGCGGTTAAATGCTTCCTGCACCGTTTTTAACAATTCGGGAGTATATTTGTAGTACTCTCTGGCGGATATAGTCCTGAATACCTTGCCCATAACGATTACCTGGGATTTGGAGTCGGCTTCCGGTTTGAGCAGGACCGGGTTCATATCGATGGTCGGTTCGATACCTGCTGCTTCTGCCTGTACCACCTGGGCTCTGCCGATTTCTCCGCCTTCCCGGGTAACGAAGGAATTGAGGGCCATATTCTGCGATTTAAACGGGGCGACCGAATAGCCGTCCTGTTTCAGAATCCGGCAGAGTGCGGCAACGAGTATGCTTTTACCTGCCGAGGATGCGGTACCCTGTACCATCAGCACTTTAGCCGGCATTTTGTTTACTCTCCATTTTCTCAATTGCTTCGATTAGCTTCTCGCATTCGGGCATCGTGCGGGCGGCGATACGGATATAACCGGGAAGACCGAAGGAACTGCAGTCACGTACCAGAATCCGCTGTTTCAGTAGAGCGATGCGGAATTCAATGGTGTCTTCCGCTCTAACAAGGAAGAAGTGAGTATCCGAGGGTACTGTTGCGTAACCGAGTCGTTTGAGTCCGTCGATGAGAAACCGTTTCGTTTTTTCCAGTTCTCTTCTCGAGTCTTGGAGGTAATCATCGCCGTTGATAATCAGTTTACCCGCTTCCTGGGCAATGGCGTTTATATTCCAGGGCGGGCGCACCAGCCGGAGGTTATCTATGATTTCCTTGTGGGCTGCAGCGTAACCCAGGCGGAGTCCGGTGAGAGCGTGGTCTTTTGTCATCGAGCGGATGATAACCAGGTTTTTACGTTCGATAAGGTCGAGCGACTGCCAGATATTACCGGCGAAGTTGACATAAGCTTCATCAAGAATAACCAGTGTTTCTTCACCGGCATCTATTACCGACTCGATTTCTTCCCTTTTGAGATATTTCCCTGTGGGATTGTTCGGATTACAGATGAAGACACCTTTCGGTTGGTTTGATTTAATAAGGTCGATAGTTTCTCCTGTTCGGTGGGAGTAGCCGTTCTCTTCTTTACCCCACTGGCTGATTACTTCCGCTCCCATAATCCTGCAGCTAACCCTGTATTCACCGAAGGTCGGCTCGAGAATCAGGGCAGTATCTCCGGGGCTGAAGTATGCCAGCGCCACCAGCCGGATTATTTCCATCGCTCCGCTGCCGGCAAGAATATTATCAGCCGGTATTTCCAGACTGTCCGCCAGGCATTCTCTGAATTCGGTCGATTCCGAGTCCGGATAACGGTTAATTTCTATATTATCAGCTGCTTTCATCACCTCCGGGGGAGGGGCGAATGGATTGGAGCAGACGCTGAAATCGATTATGTCACCGGGAGTAAGCCCGAACGACTTCAGTTCCGCCGTATCGGGACCTCCGTGGTGCGAGGGTACCAGGTTTTTAAGCTCGGGTCTAGGCTGTAAGGGCAAGATATATACCTCCCGCGGCAAAACATACTATCGACCATATAAAAGCCGCTGTCAGTGTCAGTTTAAGTGATGAATCGATTGTCTCCGGGACAGGCAGGGCTCCCGCTTCTCCCAGTATGTAATGTCCCTCTTTCTGGAGGCGGACATTCAATGCTCCGGCTACTGCCGCTATCGTCCAGCCGGCGTTGGGACTCTCCGTTTTTGAGTGTTCCTTCAGGGCTACCTGCCACGAGTTACGGGCTCCTTTTCCTGTAGGGAGACTGGCAAGCACCAGGAGCAGAGCTGTAAGCCTGGCAGGGATGTAGTTAATGATATCGTCCAGCCTGCCGGAGAATTTTCCCAGGTATTCGTATCTACCGTGATAGCCTATCATCGAGTCCAGAGTGTTTATTGCCCTGTAGGCGATAGCTCCGGGGACGCCCAGGAAAATGAAATAAAAAAGAGGAGCGACAAAGCTGTCGCAGATACTTTCAGCTACCGATTCCACGGCAGCTGAGACCAGCAGAGGTTCCGAAAGATTACGCGTATCGCGGCTGACAAGCGAGCGTAACTCGTCGTGCAGCTTATCCTTTTCTTTGTTCTGGATAAGACTCTTTACCCGGAGTGCCGCCTTTCTCAACTCTTTCAGGGAAAAGGTCGATTTTAGCAGTATTCCGCCGACTATTACATACGCCGCCGTGTGAAACATTTCAGAATAATAGACTGCGAAATATGCGGCGGCGGTAAACAGTCCGGTAACAAATACTGTGATGAACGTGCCGTAAATGAACTGGGCTGCGTGATTTTTCCCGATGTTCAGTTTTTCCATCAGCGAAATCAGTTTCCCCATCCAGACCACCGGATGGATAGAAAGAGGCGGTTCACCGAAAATCAAATCGAGAACCAGCGCAATAAAAAGTATTATTATTCCTTCCATATTCCTCGCTTTTATAAACAGGTATATAAAAATCCCTTTGCCACCTGGACAAAGGGATTGTGTTCATGTCTGTTCAACATGCTCCTGCCCCCCTTCCTCCGCGGAGGTCTAGGGCTTCCCCGGAAATCGGCGTTCTGGCTTATCCGCGAAAATACGGAATCACAGCAGGCGGGACTGCGTTGGGTTTTCACCAACTTGCTCTCCGACTCTGCCTGAAAAACAGGCATCTCCGGGGGACTGCTATTCTTTTTACTGTTTGATAATAAAAGAAATACCTGAAAAAAGCAAGCGTTTAAGATGAATATTTTTTAGTAACGGATTGGTATCTGTTTTTAATAATAGAGGTTGACCCTAGAGTGCCATTCAATGTATATTAAGGTGGAAGGAGTTAGAATTGGGATTGCAGGCGGCTTATCGACCTTTGCCGCCGGGTATTCACTCCTCTACTTAGATGCAGACCAACTCCGAGTCTTTCCGCTTTAAATGACCGGCTTTGCCTTTTGACGTGATTGTGAACACTATTTAAGCAGGGTAAAACTGTGTAATTTGACAGAGAGGTTCAATCTTGGAGAATAGTCCTGATAACGGTTCAAAACCTGACGTCCTTGTTGTCGGTGGTGGTATTGCCGGCATGCAGGCAGCTCTTGAAGTTGCCGACTCCGGACATCAAGTCCATCTGGTAGAAAGGTCTCCTACCGTCGGCGGACGGATGCTTCAACTGGATAAAACATTTCCCACGCTGGACTGCGCTTCCTGTATCGGTACTCCTAAAATGAGCCAGGTCGGCTCGCACAAGTTTATCAACCTTCTGACCTGCAGTGAAATCGAAAAAGTGTCCGGCTATGCCGGGAATTTTACCGTCTCCGTCCGTAAAAAGTCCAAGTTCGTGGATATATCCAATTGTACTGCATGCGGTGAATGCGCTGCCGTCTGTCCGGTCTCTGCGCCCAGTGAATGGGATATGGGCCTTGCCAACCGCAGAGCGGCTTACCGCCCGTTCCCTCAGGCGGTGCCGAATGTCTATACAATAGATAAACGCGGGACGCCGCCGTGCAGGGATACCTGTCCCGCCGGCGTAAATGCCCAGGGGTATATCGCCCTTATTTCACAGGGAAAGTATAAAGAGGCTCTCGATGTACTCAGGCGGACGATGCCTTTCGCCGGTGTCTGCGGGCGCGTCTGCACTCATCCCTGTGAATCGGAGTGTGAAAGAGGAAAAGTAGACACTCCGGTAGCCATACGTTATCTGAAGCGTTTTATGGCTGATTATGAATTAAAAGAAGGCAGAGAGAAAGCATCTCCTGTTGAAATAACAAAAGAGGATAAAGTTGCTGTTGTCGGTTCCGGACCTGCGGGAATTGCCTGTGCCTACGACCTTGTCCGGCAGGGTTATCCGGTTACCGTTTTCGAGGCGGCGCCTGAAGTCGGCGGACTGCTCCGCTACGGTATCCCGGAATACCGCTTACCGAACGCAATCGTAGACGATGAGATAGACTACGTACGCGAACTGGGAGTGGAGATTAAAACCAGCAGTCCTGTTAAGAGCGTCGACGAACTCAAAGGTCAGGGTTATAAGGCCGTTTTCCTGGGCGTCGGCGCCTGGAGCAGCCAGAAGATGAATATCCCGGGCGAAGACTCCGAGGGAGTACTCTATGGTCTCGAATTCCTCAGACAAGCCAATTCCGGAGAGAAGGTTGCTATCGGGAAGAAGGTAGTGGTTGTCGGCGGTGGTAATACCGCGGTAGATGCCGCCAGAGTTGCTATCCGCAGCGGAGCCGCCGAAGTATCGATTGTTTACCGCCGCTCCCGGGTAGAGATGCCTGCTGCAGCGGAAGAAGTCGATGCTACCGAGGAAGAAGGAATCAGTATAAATATCCTCACAAATCCCGTAAAGGTAATTGCCTCCGGTGGGAAAGTAACCGGTGTTCAGTGCATCAAAATGGAACTCGGCGAGCCGGATGAAAGCGGCAGACGCCGCCCGATTGAGATAAAAGGCTCCGAGTTCGATATTGAAGCGGATACCATAATAATGGCAATCGGACAGTCGGTAGATAAGTCCGTTGTGCCTGATAAGCTGGATTATTCGGACCGGGGGACACTGGCTGCAGATGGTGTTACTCTCCAGACGAATATCGAAGGAGTGTTTGCCGGTGGAGATGTGGTCTCGGGTCCAGTCGATGTCATACACGCCGTAGCTGCCGGTAAGGAAGCTGCCGAGTCCATTCACCGTTATCTCAGCGGACTCGATATGAAAGAAGGCAGGCCGCCCGCCCGCGAGAGGGTGAAAGACGTAAACAAGAAAGGTATTGAGAAGCAGCAGAGACAGTCGATGCCGGAATTACCTGCTGAAGAGAGGAAGGGTTTCTCTGAGGTTGAGCTTGGTTTCAGCGAAGAGGCCGCCCTTGCCGAAGCATCACGCTGTCTGAACTGCGGTGTCTGCTGCGAATGCTTTCAATGTGTGGAAGCCTGCGAACGCAAAGCAATCGACCACGAAATGGAAGACGAGGTTGTCGACCTTGAAGTCGGTGCGATAATAGTCTCCACCGGATTCGATGTCTTCGACCCCGCTCAAATAAAGCGGTACGGCTATAAACGGTATGATAATGTCTATACCAGTCTTGAAGCCGAGAGAATGATTAGCTCTACCGGTCCTACCGGGGGGCATGTTGAATTGAAGGATGGTTCAACCCCGCAGAGTGTCGCCATCGTCCATTGTGTCGGCAGCCGCGATGAAAACTACCATGAGTACTGTTCGCGGGTATGCTGTATGCACGGTCTGAAGCAGGCGCACCTTATAAAAGAAAAGACCGGCGCCGAAGTTTACCAGATGTATATAGATATGCGCTGTTTCGGTAAGGGTTACGAGGAGTTTTATAAACGTATCTCGGATGAGGGCGTGAACTTTATCCGCGGCAAGGTAACCCAGGTTACGGATATCACCCTGCCCGAGGAAGAACAGGGCAAGCTGGTGGTGGTCTGCGAAGACACCCTTCTCGGAAGTATGATAAGAGTGCCGGTCGATATGGTGGTATTGAGCGTTGCTCTGGAGCCTCGCGCGGATGCGGGAGATGTTGCCGGTATCTTTTCACTGGAACAGGGAGAAGACGGCTTCTTCAAGGAGAAGCACTATAAGATTGACCCTCTGGGGACTCTAACCGATGGAATATACCTGGCAGGCTGCTGTCAGGGTCCCAAGGATATACCGGATACGGTCTCTCAGGCTATCGGGGCGGCTGCGAAAGCCCTCGCCCTGGTGACAAAGGGTGAGTTCGGAAAAATCGAGGAGACCGTAGAAGCTTCAGCAGAATAATAAAGAAACTGTAAGGTTATTATGGAAAAGAGAATCGGAGTATATATCTGTCACTGCGGCTCGAATATAGCCGGGTATATCGATGTTGAGAAATTGACTGAGTATGCCCAGACCCTAGATGACGTGGTGATAGCTCGGCATAATACGTTTATGTGTTCGGACCCGGGGCAGGATATGATTAAGCAGGACATCAAAGAACTGGACTTGAACGGCGTGCTGGTATGCTCCTGTTCTCCGACTATGCACCTGCGTACCTTCCGCGAGGCCTGCCAGGATGCCGGACTCAATCCGTTCCAGTGTGAAATGGCGACAATCCGCGAGCTGAGCGCCTGGGTACACAGCCATGATGAAACCGCTGCCACCGAGAAAGCCATGAGACTGGTTGCCGACGGTGTGAGAAGAGTCAGTTACAGGCTCCCTCTCCAGATAGATTACGCACCGGTCAATCCTATCTCCCTGATTGTAGGCGCCGGTATTGCCGGAATTCAGACCGCACTGGAGATTGCACGTTCGGAGCACAAGGTCTACCTGATAGAAAGAGAACCGAGTATCGGCGGTCATATGGCGCAGCTCGGTGTTACTTTCCCCAACCTCGATACGGCCGTGGATATTCTGGCCGAGAGAATGGGGATGGTGGCTGAAAGCGAATATATCGAGCTCGTTACCTACAGCGAAATAACCGAAGTCTCGGGATATATCGGTAATTTCGAGGTTGCCATTAAAAAGAAACCACGCTCGGTAGATATTGAAAAATGCGACGGTTGCGGTAAATGCTGGGAGAAATGCCCGGTAGAGGTGGACAGCGAGTTCGATATGGGGCTGGTAAAGAGAAAGGCAATTTACAGGCCTTTCCCTCAGGCGGTGCCCGGTACTCCGGTCATTGACCGTGAAAACTGTACTCATTATCAAGATGGCGACTGCAAGATCTGCCAGGAAGTCTGCCCGAAAAACGCAATCGACTATGAAGATAAAGAGGAAACAATCGAGGTTGAGTGCGGAAATGTCATAGTCGCCACCGGTTATGATGTGTTTAACCCGACCGAAATGAAGCGGTACGGGTATAAAAAGTTTGAAAACGTAATTACGAGCATGGAATTCGAGAGGATAACCAGCGCCAGTGGCCCCACGGAAGGCAGTATTACTCTCAAGGATGGTTCTCCTCCACAGAGCGTTGCTATTGTCCACTGCGTGGGAAGTCGCGACCAGAATTACCATGAGTATTGCTCGCGAATATGCTGTACTTACGGACTGAAGTACGCGAGTTTGATACGTGAGAAAACGGGAGCCGAAGTCTACCAGTTTTATATCGATATGCGTTGCTATGGCAAGGGGCATGAGGAATTTTACAAGCATTCCTCGGACGCCGGTGTTAATTTCATCCGCGGCAAGGTAACCAGCGTCACCGATATCACTCTGCCGGAAGAAGAGCAGGGTAAACTGATAGTTGTAGCGGAGGATACGCTGCTCGGTTCCATAATCAGGGTACCTGTCGATATGGTTATTCTGAGTGTAGCGATGGAACCC
>CAZIYN010000063.1:0-9781 GCA_964543495.1 uncultured Dehalococcoidales bacterium
TAACGGGGCTGTCTCCGCTCGCTTTAATTTCACCGGTCCCCGTTAAAGCTGCTCCGCTCCCCATCGACCTCGAACTGGGTGGTGGATGGACGACACCCTGGTATGTTACCAATATCAAGCCTTCCTCCTCCGGAAGTACCTCCGTGGAGCTGCGCAACGTCGGCACCCGCAACGGTTTCATTTCTATCTGGGTAAGTGACGTAATCAACGGCGAAGGTGTGAATCCCGAAGCGGAGACCGGAGACACCTCGGAACCCGGTGAACTCGGCGACCACTTTTTACTCAACCTCAGCACCGAGAACCTGAGCTCAAATCTAGACCTTCCCGTAGCGATTAACAACATGCCCCAGAGCGCAACCGATTCGAACTTCATAGAAATAATGCCATTAAAATCAGGAGAGACCGTTAACCTGGAGTGGGAGTGGGAACTGCCCGCCGATACAGGTAATATCGTCCAGGGCGACAATTTATCTTTCACCGTCAATTACCTGCTCCGCGAAATTGAAATAACGGATGTATCTACCGTCGTTACCACAGAAGGCACGTTTACTACAAACGTTACCGCAAAAACTGACGTCACCAGTAAAGGCACACTGGCTGTTACAGCCGGTACCAAAGGTAAAACAGCCGCCAATCAGAGCCTCCGGGAAATCTGGATTGTCGAGATAGACAAACAACCCCTACCGGCGCCTCCGAATAAAACAAACCTCAGTCAAAATTATGAGGTCGGTCCCGAAGGGGCCACCTTCGACCAGCCCGTAACCATAACCATCAGCTATAATCCGGATAATATCCCCGAAGGAATCGATGAAAGTGAGCTCCTTATCTCATTGTGGGACAAAGCTACCGGGCAATGGGTACCTCTCGATAATTGCGTTATCGATATTGAGACAAACACCATTTCAGCCCAGATTACTCACTTCAGCCGATATACCGTGCAGTCACCGGTCCCACCCCCACCGCCACCTCCTGCGGGAGGAGGTGGAGACGCGATACCCGGACTACCACCTGGCTCGACCGAGGAACCCGCCGAGACCGGCACGTTGCTCGACCTGGATATACTGGATAGTGAAACCACGGTAGAGATAGATGAAGAAGGAATAGTAAAAGAACCTTTCAGTATTGTGGGTCTGGACGGAAATGTACTGATAGATGTCGAGGAAGGCACCAGAATAACAGGACCCGAAGGAGAAATACTGAGCCGGATAGAACTGACCGATATCGTCAGGTCGATGACCGTCCCCGATAATATGGTTGTCCTCAGTCCGACTTACCAGATGACCGGCTACACGGCCGAAATGGAGGCAGTCCCGGTAGTCTTCGAGCCACCGGCCCTTCTCACTATCAGCTATGACACGGAGAAACTGCCGGAAAACCATTTCCTGCCTTTCATCACAACCTATAACGATGTGGACGGACTGGTCCGGATGGCAGGCTCCACCGCAAGTCTGGTTGAGACCGGAAAAGCTAAAGCCCTTGTTTTTAACGAGGATATATTCCTGGTGGTAGCGCAAATTGCGCCGCCTCCTCCGCCGCTGCCGGCGAAGTTCGAGGCGTCCAATCTTATAATAAACCCTCAGGAAACCTTCACCGGTGAGACGGTTACCATCAGCGTTACGGTCGCCAATAAAGGCGAAACCGAAGGCAGCTACGAAGTGCACCTTATTATCGACGGTATAGTAAGAGCGATTGAAGAAATCACCCTCTCTGCGCAGAGTACCGAAACACTGACCTTCGAAGTCTCGAACCTATCAGCAGGCATCCACCAGGTGAAGATAGCCGACCTGAACGGCGAATTCGAGGTTGTCAGGATGGAAGTGATTATAGAGGAAACAAAATTCAACTGGTTGCTGCTGGATATTATCGTAGGCTCTGTTCTGGCAATCGGGGCGATAGTCCTTTTCTTCCAGATAAGCAGAGCCCGCCGCGCCAGACTGGCAGTTGAAGATGCGGAAGAGATAACCTTTAAGAACGACCAGTCAGGCTCTTCAGATTAATCCCGGGCAATCAGACTTCCACAAAAACGCCATCCCCATCTATTTCCACTTTAAAGACATTAATTGGTTTGGGGACATGAAGCGCTCCGGCAGCTTTTAAGGCAACTCCGGTCATTCCCAGCCATCTCACCACACTGCCGTCTTTCAGGTCAAACTTAGAGCCGTGCAGAGGGCAGGTTATTACAGTGCCTTCCAGTTTCGCCTCGGACATATCCGCCTGCATGTGGGGACAGTGCGCATCGGCAGCGTAATATTTGCCACCGATTTTCACGACAATTATCTTACGCTCATTTACTTTAAGTTCTTTTATTTCGCCTTCTTTAAAGTCGGCATCCTTACCTATGTCAATTCTTTCAGCCATTCTTCGACCTCCGTAATAACAGCCCTGCCCGGACATAAATCCAACTGTTTTATCTTACGGCAAGTCAGGACCAAGAGCAAGAGAAAAACAAACAACCTTCCAATCCCAAGGGTAATATGACTTTAGTCATATGCACTCGCCTCTGAAAGCGGTAAAATGACAAACGATTGGAAAAGTATTATGATAATATTCCTGTTATGCATGAAAACGGTATCAGAAATTGTCCAGGAGGTTAAAAATGTCAGAAATAAAGGTAGACAGCACGGTAGATATCTGTCCGGCGGACTTAAAGGTAGACTGCAAGGGTGAGACATGCCCCGTACCTCTAGTAGAGACCCGCAAGGCGATAAGAAAAGCCAAGGAAGGCGATATCATAGAGGTTACCGGGACTCATCCGGCATCTAAGAAAGAGATACCGATGGCTGTAAAGGCACTGGGACTGGAACTCCTGAGCGTCGATGAAACAGACGGCGTCTGGAAAATAAGAATCAAGCGTTAGAAGGAGTTTGAATCATGGCTGAAAAATCTAAAAACAAAGCTACCATAGTAGTCCACAGCGGTGATATGGATAAAGTATACAGCGCAATGATTATAGGCAACGGTGCCCTGGCGATGGGGCTGGACGTTTCCATGTTCTTTACTTTCTGGGGGCTTCAGCGATTGAAGAAAGGCGGACTCGAGAAAGGACCGCTTTCAAAGATGAACATGTTCGGCCTGGGCAAATGGATGGTCAAGCGAAAAATGAAGCAGGCTAACGTAGCCTCTCTTGAAAAGCTTTTCCAGGACTTTAAAGAACTGGGGGGTAAAATCCTCGCCTGCGATATGACAATGGATATAATGGGAATAAAGGCTGAAGACCTGCGTACGGACCTCATAGAGGAATACTGCGGAGTAGGGACTTACCTAGACAGCGCCAGGGAATCTACACTAACCCTTTTCATATAAGAGGAGGCAAATATGCTGGAAGGAAAACAGGTGTATCTAGACAACTCAGCAGCCACCCGCCTCGATGAACGGGTGCTGGAAGCCATGATGCCTTATTTCTTCGAGGACTATGCCGTGGCTACATCCGAGTTCGCCTATTCGCAGGGCATAGAAGCCAGCGAGGCCCTTAACACAGCCAGAGAATCCCTGGCTAAAGTCCTCGGAGCCACACCGGAGGAGTTTATCTTCACTTCCGGAAGCACCGAATCTTCGAACATCGCCATCAAAGGCGCTGCCATGGCTCCGGGTGAAAAGAAAGGCAAACATATTATCGTGTCGAAGATAGAGGACTTTCCCGTACTGAACAGCGCTAAAGCACTGGAGAAACAGGGTTATCAGGTGACCTATCTGGAAGTGGACGGTGAAGGGCTGGTAGACCCGGAAAAACTGAGGCAGGCGATAACCGATGAGACGATTCTTGTCTCCATTCAGCATGCCAACCAGGAAATCGGCACCGTGCAGGACATCACAAAAATAGGGCAAATCTGCCGTGAAAAGGGAGTCCTGTTCCACACGGACGCCACCCACACCTTCCCGAGGATACCTATAGACGTGGGTAAAATCGCCGTCGATTTAATAACCGTGTCAGCTCACACGATTCACGGCCCCAAGGGAGTCGGCGGTCTGTACGTGCGCAAGGGGACAAAGCTGTCCAAGTGGATAGACGGCGGTTTCCAGGAATTCGACCTCCGGGCCGGGCTGGAAAACATACCGGGCGCTATCGGATTCGCAAAAGCGGTAGAGCTTATTACACCCGAGGAAACGAAGCAAATCCAGGCAATGCGCGACCATATTATAGACCGGATCCTTAAAGAGATACCGGATACAACCCTGAACGGTCACCGCATAAATAGGCTGCCGCAGAACGCGAACATCTCGTTTCACTTTATCGAAGGAGAATCGATTACCCTGCACCTGGATATGCACGGGTTCGCGGTGAGTACCGGCTCCGCCTGTTTCAGCCGCTCCCTGGAAGGCAGCCACGTTATATTCGGGATAGGGGGCGACCACGAAAGAGCCCACGGCTCAATCAGGTTTACCTTCGGAAGATATAACACGATGGAGGAAGTCGACAGTATCATCTCGATACTGAGTGACATAGTTAAAGAACTGAGAAGCATCAGCCCTCTGGCGAGGGGTAAATACAAGGAGGAATAAGAATGAAATCACCATACAGCGAAACGGTACTGGAACATTTCCGTCACCCCCACAATGTAGGCAAACTCGAAGACTGTGACGGACAGGCACAGGAGGGGAGTCCCGCCTGCGGCGATATGGTATCAGTTTACATAAAAGTCGACGAAAAAACAAAAGTAATCGAAGATATCAGTTTCGAGTCTTACGGCTGCGCCTCGAATATCGCCACCGGCTCGATTATCACCGAGCTGGCAAAGGGGAAAACGCTTGAAGAGGCCAAGAAAATAACCTGGAAAGACGCCGCCGAGGCGCTGGGAGGACTGCCTAAGATTAAAGCCCACTGCTCGGTACTGGCGATAGAAGGACTCCGTTCGGCAATCGAGAACTACGAGGAAAAACACGGGCTGGTCAAAACAAAGACCCCGACGACCATGGAAGTGGTCCGCACCCGTCTGAAGAAGGTAATGAACCCGATAGTAGGGCTCGACCTGGTACGCACCAACCTGGTGCAGACAATCGAGGTGAAGAAGGGGACTGTCAGGGTGGTTATAGACCTGCCTGCCGACCACCAGTTTGCTTCTTCGATAAAGGAAGAGGTCAGAGAGAAGATAGAGCCTCTGTGGGACGTTAACGAAGTAATCGTGGAATTCACGGAATAAATCAATTAAACCGCTGTACGGGGTGGTTGAAGGGAGGCTGATATGATGTGGAACTGGTGGGATTTACCCACAGGAATGGGCTGGTGGATGGGATTCGGTGTGATATGGATGGTCCTCTTCTGGGGAGGACTGATTGCGCTGATTGTCTGGATAACCAGGAAACTCAGCCGGTCAGACACAGACGTTTCTTACTCAAAAAGAAACTCTATCGATATAGCGAGAGAACGCTACGCAAAGGGCGAAATATCAAGAGAAGAATTCGAGCAAATCAGGAGTGACCTGTCCTGAAATCAAGTAAAGGAATCCTGTAAAAATGGCTGAAAAAACAAAGGTCAAAAAGCCTGAAAAGGCTAACATCCGTGTAGTCGGGATGACCTGCACGAACTGCGCCGCCACAATAGAAAAGGGGCTGGCGGAGACTCCCGGAGTGGAAAAAGCGAATGTCAGTTTCGCCTCGGAGAAGGCTTCCGTCGAGTACGACCCTTCGAAGGTCGACCTCAATAAGCTACAGGAGACAATCTCCGGACTGGGTTATGGCGTAGCCACTAGGAAATCGGTCTTTCCGGTGGGCGGGATGACCTGTGCCGCTTGTGTCAACCGCGTCGAGGAAGCGCTTTCGAGCGTGCCCGGCGTGGTATCCGCAAACGTCAACCTTGCCTCGGATAAGGCAACGGTAGAGTATGCGGAAGACACCACTTTTGCCGACCTCAGGAAAGCCGTCGATGATGCCGGTTATGAACTCGGCACCGAAGCCGAGAAGCTAGAGGACGTAACGGCCGCATCGCAGCGTGAACTCAGGGGCGTAAGGAACAGATTTATCTTCGCCGCCGTCCTGGCAGCCCTGATTATGCTCCTGATGTGGCTGCCGGCCTTCACCGGCAGACCGTACCTGCTCTGGGCGCTGGCAACACCGGTGCAATTCTGGGCAGGCTGGCGTTTCTATAAAGGCGCCTGGGGAGCCCTGAAGCACAGGACCGCCGATATGAACACACTGGTGGCGGTGGGCACCTCCGCCGCCTACTTTTACAGCATGATAGCGGTTATATTCCCCGGACTTTTCACCACAGTCGGCGATGGAATCGGTCTGTATTTTGATACCTCGGCGATGATTATCGCCCTGATACTGCTCGGCAGATACCTCGAAGCCCGCGCAAGAGGGCAGACCTCGGAAGCAATTAAAAAATTAATGGGGCTGAACCCCGACACCGCCACGGTTATCCGCGGCGGCGAAGAAACCGAGATATCTGTCGACGACGTCCAGGCAGGCGACCTCATCCTGGTAAAGCCGGGAGAACGGGTGCCTGTGGACGGGATAATCAAAGAGGGTTTTTCAAGCATCGACGAGTCGATGATAACGGGTGAAAGTATACCCGTGGAAAAGAAGGAAGGGGACGAGGTAATCGGCGCCTCCATAAACAGGATGGGCAGCTTCAGGTTCGAAGCTACCAGAGTCGGCAAGGACACCACCCTGGCGCAGATTGTCAGGCTGGTGGAAGAAGCCCAGGGAAGCAAGGCCCCGATTCAGCGCCTTGCCGATATCATCGCCAGCTATTTCGTGCCGATTGTAATCACAACCGCCGTAATCACCTTTATTATCTGGTATTTCGCGGGACCCGCCCCATCTCTCACCTACGCCATACTCAATTTCGTGGCGGTGCTGATTATAGCCTGCCCCTGCGCGATGGGGCTGGCTACCCCCACGGCGATAATAGTCGGCACCGGAAAAGGCGCCGAGAACGGAATTTTAATCAGGAACGCCGAAACACTGGAGAGAAGCCATAAAATAAACACCGTGCTGCTGGACAAAACGGGCACCCTTACCCTCGGCGAACCGAGGGTGACGGATATTATAACCGCCGGTTCCTCGGAAGATGAAATCCTGCGCCTCGCCGCCTCTGCCGAGAAAGGCTCGGAACACCCGCTGGGCGAAGCTATAGTCAGGGCGGCAACTGACAAAGGGCTGGAAATACCGGCGGTCTCCGATTTCGAAGCGATTCCGGGACAGGGCGTGACGGCAAAGGTGGACGGCAAAAAGCTGTTCCTGGGCAACCTGCGGCTGATGGACGAGAAGAAACTTTCGCTGGACGGGCTCGCCGGAGACGTGGAAAGACTGCGTGAAGAGGGCAAGACGGTGATGTACATAGGTTCGGGTAAAAAGGTAACCGGCATCATCGCCCTTGCCGATACCCTCAAGCCTAACGCAAAGGCGGCTGTGGAAGCCCTACATAGGCTTGGCATCAGGGTGGTAATGATAACCGGAGATAACAGACAGACCGCCGGAGCTATCGCCAAAGAAGCCGATATCGACCGCGTGCTGGCGGAAGTCCTGCCGGAGAACAAGGCGGAAGAAGTAAAGAAGCTGCAGGACGAGGGCAGAACGGTGGCAATGGTAGGGGATGGAATAAACGACGCCCCCGCTCTGGCACAGGCGGACGTGGGAATCGCCATCGGCACCGGCACCGATGTCGCCGTGGAAACCGGCGATATTACCCTTATCAGCGGCGACCTTGGCGGAATAGTAACCGCCATCTCACTGAGCAAGCGCACCGTCAGGACAATCAAGCAGAACCTTTTCTGGGCCTTCGCCTATAACACGGCCCTGATTCCGGTGGCAGCAGGAGTCCTTTTCCTCGCCTTCGGCAGCGGCGGGGTGCCTTCGGGACTCCACTTCATACTCGGCGACTACGGTTTCCTGAACCCGATTCTGGCAGCGGCAGCCATGGCGGCAAGCTCGATAACGGTGGTAACAAATTCCCTGCGCCTGAAGAGATACAGGCCGGCAGGCTTAACAATACACGAAGGAGAAAAACAAATGGCAAAAGTAATCGACCCCGTCTGCAAGATGGAAATCGAGGAGAGTACCGCGGCGGCGACCTCGGAATACAAGGGCAAAAAATACTATTTCTGCGCAATGGGCTGCAAGGTAGCTTTCGATAAAGACCCGGAGAAATATTTAGCTGAGAAGTAGTCTGTTTTTATATCTATTTTACTTTAGTGATAATATTTCTTCTTGATTTTTTATCCTCTCCCCTGTTACGAATCATCCCCCTTCAGGGTGAACCTTTCAGGATGAACCTTCCCCTTGTCAAGGGGAGGTGGATTTTCGAAAAAAGGTCTGGCATCATTTAAGGATTACTCTTCAGTGAAGATATAGAACCAGTGTAAAAGTACTTCAACGGGAATCGGTCATATCATATTTCTGGATTCCCAATCAAGTTGGGAATGACAGAGGATTAGTATAATTTAAAAGAGGGGGCGAATGCCCCCTCTTATCTTTTCCTCATGAGCCTGTTATTTCTTGAGATATTTGCGTTCATTCTCAATAAATTCATCCTTGGTAAGTCCAAAGAGTATATTATCAACATACCGACCGCCGGAATAATACATCTGTTTCCTTACGCCTTCCCAGACGCACCCGAGTTTCTTATGCATTGCTATCGATGCTTCGTTACCCTCCAGACACCCGCTATTGAACTTATTGAGCCTGCGTTCCATAAAAGCATACCCGAGCAGTATACGCATAGCCGCCGTACCATAGCCTTTACCGCGGTACTCCGTCCCAATCTGGATACCGATACTAAAAGTGCCGTTCCGTTCGTCGATGCTGTTTAGATTAAGCCCTCCGACAGCTATTCCTTCCAGTGTTTCGATTGTAAACATGATTCTGCCGGTTTCCTGATTGAAATTGGCATATTTCCTGGCTTCTTCCTGTACAGTTTCGGCCACAGGAGGCAGTTCAACATGTTCTTCCAGCAGAAAGCGTCCTTCGCTATCGAAATAGTCAGGGAAACTGTTCTCCCAGTCTTCAAACGTCGAAGCACGTAACCTTACCAGTTCGTTCTGCCAGTAATAATTCTCATATGAAATCGGTTTCATAACTTTACTTACTCCTCTAAAATACGCGAACAATTCTATCAAAAAACACCCTGTAGAACAATAGCCTTATAATTTGACCTCCGGACCCGTATTGTCTATAGTTATTCCAGGAAAATTGCGCATAGGACTTATTTCAGACACTCATATCGCCGCGCCCGACGAGAAGCTCCCCGAGCAGTTGTGGAAGGCTTTCGAGGGTGTCGACTTCATACTGCACGCCGGAGACATCTGGGTGCCCTCTGTCCTGGACGACCTGGAGACAATCGCCCCGGTGAAGGCTGCCTGGGGTGATGACGATATAGAAGCCGACCTCGGCGGGGACGAGCGGATGATGGACAGCCACGTCATTTACCTGGACAACGCCACGATATGGCTGATGCACTTCAAGCCGCCGTACGGCAGAATTGTCCCCAGGGAGAACAATATCACTACAGCCAAAAGACCCATAGAACCTGCGGAACTTCCTTCTGTAGTGGTTTTCGGTCACCTGCACGTTCCGCTGATAGAGAAGTATAAAGGTGTCCTTATAGTAAATCCGGGCAGCGCCACCTGGCCGGAATACCAGCCGAAACCGGGAACGGTCGCCCTGCTGGAATTAGACTCCGGCACCGCGGAAGCCCGTATCGTGCAGCTTTAGCAGGAAGTTACTGTTCGGTATTTGTTAGCATTGTCATTGCGAGGAGGAACCCGATGTAATCGGGGGACGACGCGGCAATCTCTAACTCCGAAAGGAAATGTTATACTCAAACCTGGAGATTGCTTCGTCC
>CAZIYN010000064.1:0-9714 GCA_964543495.1 uncultured Dehalococcoidales bacterium
CTCCAGGGCTTGCTCTCCCGTATCCGGTTGGGAAATGAGCATCTCATCAACGTTGACTCCGCAACGGTTAGCATAAGTAGGGTCAAGTGCATGCTCTACGTCGATATAGGCAGCTATACCTCCTCGTTTCTGTGTTTCAGCAATAACATGCTGACCCAAGGTGGTCTTCCCGGACGATTCCGGACCGTATATTTCCGTAATCCGTCCCCTTGGAATACCCCCGATACCTAAAGCCAGGTCTAATGACAGTGAACCACTGGAGACAGCCTCCACATGAGCTATTGCGGACGCTTCTCCAAGCTTCATGATTGAGCCTTTGCCAAATTTTTTCTCAATCTGGCCTATGGCTAGTTCGAGTGCTTTGCCTTTCTCTGTGGTCATTTTCGTCTCAACCTAAGAATAGCACATAAGTTTTAGTAAAGCAATAAACTGATGTCCGTATATTTGTAACGTTATTAGCGTATGAAATGTATAATATTTATGCCTGCTACCGCCTATCATTCCAGTCCTGATTTACATCGGGATAAACTCCAGCTGGAATCCAGAAATCGTGCCTGCTTGTACCGCTCTGGATACCGTTCCCGTATCAAGTACGGGACATGCTTTCGTCGGTATGACAACTTTTAATACAAGGCTCATATAAAAGGGAAGGGAGAAGTCGTTCTTAAGAAGAGGGGTTTACGACCTTCTTCACGCCCCTTTTTAATCCTGCTAATCCTTCATCCCGAGAGAAAGAATCCATTTTCAAAGAGGAAGGAACGGATTCTTCGCCCGCGATTTCATCGGGGCTCAGAATGACATGAATGAAGTCAGTCTTTTTTACCCATCAGGTCTTTTGCCGAGGATACGGATTGTGTATCGATTTCCACCTGGAGAGGTACCAGGAGCCGGGCTACCATCCCCCAGTAGCCGATTGACAGGGTCAGCTCGACTATGCTCCGTTCGTTCAGATAATTACCCAGTTCTTTGAATGTTTCATCCTTTACCTGTATATTCTGCGACACCTCGTCGGTATATTGAAGCACGGCTTTTTCTTCATCGGTGAACAGTTCCGAGTTTTTCCAGTCGGAGACGGCCTCCGCCTGTTTTTTCGTAACTCCCACTTCCAGCGCGATTGGATAGTGCTGCGCCCACTCGTATTCGCTCCCGGTCAGCCCGGCTATCCGCAGGATGACCATCTCGCGCAGCTTCGGCGAGAGCTCAGCCGCAGTCAGAAGTGAGTTGCCGAGACGGATGAAATTACGCATCGCCCGGGGGCTGTGAGCCGCCGTTTTATAAAGATTGAGGATTATCGTCCCGTTTTTTTCCAGTTGTCCGTATAATTCCTGCGCCTCCGGTAACGCCTGGTCTTTTTCCAGCAATTTTACACGAGCCATTTTTCATCCTCCCCGGTCTTTTTTCCGTCCATAATTTAACACAATCGCTATGTCTCAGCCAGCCGGCAGATGTCTTCAAGGCAGCATTGTCCACACAACGGTTTAGTCCTGCACACGTTTTTGCCGTGATTTACCAGCAGGGCATGGTATTCGTTGAACAGCCCGGCATCCGCGGGCAGGTTGTCCATGAAAAGTGCCTGGTAATCTCTATATCTATCTCCCTCCGGTTTCAGTCCGATGCGGTCGATAATCCGGCGGGTATAAGCGTCTATCACGAAAACAGGCTTCCCGGCGGCGTAGAGAACAATCGAGTCGGCAGTCTCCTCGCCGATACCCCAGACTGAAAGGAGCTGCCGGCGAAGCTCTTCCTTATCGATGGTAAATATTCTGGTGAGGTTATCACCGTATTCCTCCGTCCACTCAACGAGGGCTTTCAGCTTGCGCGCCTTGACGTTGTAATAGATGCAGGGCCGGATGAGGGGTGCGATTTCATCTACGCTAAGTCTGCGGAGCGCGGCAGGGGATATAGCTCCGGCCTCTTTCAGGTTGTTTATGGCTTTTTCGACGTTTTTCCACGAGACCGACTGGGTTAGAACGGCTCCCACCATAACTTCGAACGGCTCATCCGCCGGCCACCAGTGCCGGGGACCATAGGCATTGAACAGACGCTTGTATATTTCCTGTAATTTCTGGGTTATCTTTTCGTTATCCAATCGGGCACTTCGGTATCTTCCACGGAATCATACCCGGGCAGGTAGGGCTTTATATCTATCACAGGGGCGCCGTCGAGGGCGTCCAGACCTTTTACTTTAAGGACATTACCCCGGCGTTCCAGCAGTCTGACCGTCATCTTGCCTATCCGGTTGGGCCGGTTAGGGGAACGGGAAGCGAAAACTCCCACCGGGGAGGCATCTTTCCTGCCCATGGGGCGGACTTTTATTGGCGGTATTTTACTTTTCACCTTATGCATCCAGAAAAGGACGATTATGTGGGAAAAACCCTCGATTTCATCCAGTCCTTCTGCCAGGCTTTCTTCGATTACAATCTCGGAGACAAGCTCCTCCCACCAGTCCTCTTCCTGCGGGGTACCTTCTATCCCATTCTTTACATAACCTATCGGTTCAAGGCTCATCCGTGGAGATTCTTCAGTCATTTTTCACCTGCAATATGATACCACATTTATAAAGCCAACTGGAAAGGAGGGTTTTATAATCTGAAACCTATCCCCCTGACCCCCTTCCCTTAATATTTATAAAGGGAAGGGGGCACAAGCAAGAGAGGGGGCTACGCCCCCTCTCTCCATCTCTTTCCCCTTTCTCATAAGAGGGGCTGACGCCCCTCTTAAACACCCCATATATCTTCTGGCAACAAACTAATAACTATTATATAATCTTTTAAATCATTATATATAGTAGTTATCAGTAAGATGGAAGATTCTATCCCTTTGTTCAGGAACGTAGATTGCATCAGGTTATCTGTTCCCGATATCGAAGCAGGGCTGCACTTCTACCGAGACCAATTAGGATATGAACTGATTTGGCGTATGGCAGAGTCGGTAGGGCTGCGAATGCCAGACAGTGAAACTGAGGTCGTATTACATACTGAACCGCAGGCGCCTGAAATTGATATCAAAGTTCAATCCGTTGATGATGCAATAGTGAGAATAAAAGCAGCAGGTGGTAAGGTTATCGTACCACCATTTGATATTCAAATCGGACGCTGCGCGGTTGTGCAAGACCCGTGGGAGAACCAGTTTGTGATTCTTGATATCAGTAAAGGATTACTCGCAACCGATTCCGAGGGGAACCTAATCGGGAACACTCCCGTATAGAAAAGACTGTGAATAAAAGCAGGGGAGTAATACCCCTGCTTTATTGTATCAATATATAAGCTGGTCTCCAAACGAGAATGAATTAACGCTTGGTGTACTGTTTCGCCTTGCGGGCGCGCCTGAGACCGGGTTTCTTTCTTTCCTTGACGCGGTCATCGCGGCTGAGCATACCGTTCTGTTTCAGTACCGGCTTGAGATTCTCGTCGGCCCTTATAAGAGCTCGGGCGATTCCGTGAGCAATGGCTCCGCTCTGTCCGGTAACACCACCACCGTTCACCTTTACCATTACGCTGTACTTATCGGCGGTATCCGTAAGCATCAGCGGATTGACTATCGTCTCGCGGTGAATCTGGCGGGTGAATACCTCTTCGTAAGGAGAGCCGTTTACGATAATCGCGCCTCCGCCGCCCGGCATAATCCTTACCTGGGCTACGGACGTCTTGCGTCTTCCCGTTCCATGGAAATAATTCTGTTTGTCTGAGGGCATATCCTCTCCTCTGTATTATTATATGCGTTATTCTTCTTTTTCAGCTTCCAGCTGGGCCTGATGCGGGTGCTCGGCACCGGCATATATCCTGAGTTTCTTAATCATCTGCGCTCCCAGTTTCGTATGGGGGAGCATTCCCTTTACGGCATATTCCAGCGCCCGGGTAGGGTGGTCTTCCATCATTTTCTCAAGATTCGTGCTCTTCAGCCCCCCGGGATAGCCGGAATGCCTGTAATAGATTTTATCTTTCATTTTTTTGCCGGTAACCTGAATTTTGGCAGCATTTATAACCACAACATTGTCACCCGTATCCAGGTGGCGAGCGTATATAGGCTTGTGCTTGCCCATAAGCAGGTTTGCTATCTGCGTGGCCAGTCTGCCCAGGACCTGGTCCCCGGCATCAATCAGGTGCCATTCACGTTTGATATCCGAAGCTTTTGTACTGTATGTCTTAACCATATTTCATCCTTAAAAGGTCTTTAATAATTCACTTTAATCAGGGTCAGTCCCCTCGCTGGGGCAGTCGGCCAGGCGAGTCCCGGCTCCTTAGCCTCGAGTATATCGCAGAACTCCCTGTAATCCATTTTACCCCTGCCAACCTTGAGCAGCACTCCGACAGTATTCCTTACCTGGTGCATCAGGAAAGAGTTGGCTTCGATACCGAATATAACCATCTCTTCTTCCCTTCTCCACTCTGCCCGGGTGACTCTCCTCACCGTTCCTTTAGCCGCCGCTTCCTTGTTATTCACGAAGGAGGCAAAATCATGCTCCCCGATGAGCGCCTTCGAAGCCGCGTCCATGGCATCGATGTCGAGGTGTCCCGGCACAAGGTAGCAGTAATTCTGCCGGAGAGGCGACCGCGCCACGCTGTTTAAAATACAGTATTCATATTCACGGCTGACCGCTTCACGCCTGACATTATAGGAGTCCCCGGCTTTATACGCTTCCCGAACGGCTATATCCTTCGGCAGATAGTAATTCAGCCCCTTTATAAAGACTTCCGGTAAATGAGACGAACCTGTTTTAAAGCTGACCACCTGAGCCCTGGCATGAACGCCGGCATCGGTACGGCTGGCGCCCATCACCCGTAAGTTCTCACCCGTAAGCTTTTCAATAGCCTTCTCAAGCTCTTTTTGAATCGTGGGCAGCTTGCCCTGCAGCTGAAAACCGTGATAATTCGTGCCGTCGTATTCCACGACCAGCACGATTCTGGTTGTCGTGTTTTCGCCGGTTACAGATTTCATTTCCGGATTAGCAGTAGCAGATTCCATTATTCCACCAGTTCAAGCTGAACAATAGGCGCTCCGTCTCCAAGTCTGCGTCCCAGCTTGGTAATGCGGGTATATCCACCCGGACGTTCAGCATACTTCTCCGCAAGTTCTGAAAATACTTTATCGGTTACGTCTTTCCTGAAAACATAGGAAAGTACCTGACGGCGTGAACTAAGTCCGCCCTTCTTGCCAAGAGTAATCATTTTCTCCGCCAGTCCACGGACTTCCTTGGCTTTGGTCTCGGTTGTCGTAATCTTTCCGTAACCAAGAAGGTCGGTTACCAGGTTGCGGTACATCGCCCTTTTGTAACTCGATGTCTTTCCTGTTTTTCCCTCTACTCCTTTTCGACCCATAACTGTTCCTTTTTCCGTATACTTATCCGCTAATCTATATCGGTTATCTCTTCTTCCTCTTCTTCGACCTCGTCGGAAGCCAGAGAGAGACCGAGCGATTCAAGGCGGTCTTCTATCTCATTCTTCGATTTCTGTCCGAAGTTGCGCAGCGACATAAGCTCTTTTTCATTCTTGCTCGCCAGTTCTCCGACTGTGGCTATGCCTCCCCTCCTCAGGCAGTTCATTGTCCTGACCGAAAGGTTTAGCTGCTCCACCGGCATATTGTACAGCTCTTCAGGTATCGCCGGGTGGCTGGGTTCTTCCTCATCCTCCATCAGTGAGAGTTTGGCATAGTTGACGAACGGAGATAACTGTTCCGTCAGAATTTCTCCTGCCTGGCTTACCGCGTCGGCAGGGGAGATGGTCCCGTCCGTCCATACCTCCAGGTACAGCCTTTCGAGACTGGCTTCCTGCCCGATGTAAATCGGCTCCACCGTATAATTCACCTTGCGTATCGGACTGAAGATGGCATCTATGGGAATTACTCCCACCGGCAGATTGTCCGTTGATTCGGCTTCCCTGAACCCTTTATAGAGCTCTACATCCATCTCCACGTACAATTTCGCATCCGGGGAGTCCAGTGTCGCCAGATATAGTTCCGGATTCGTAATCTCGAAATCAGCCGAAGGTTTGATATCCGCCGCGGTTACCTCACCTTCTCCCTCCACTTCCAGCATCAGCTTGCCCGCTTCGCCGGAAAGGGGCTTCAGCCTGATAGCCTTGATATTCAGCAGGAACTCGGTGGCGTCTTCCTTCACATAGGGTATTGTCGAGAATTCATGCTGAATTCCCTCAATCCTGACGCGGGTTACCGCCGCTCCCTGGAGCTGGCTGAGGAGCACCCTCCGCATCGAATTACCAAGGGTGACACCGAATCCCTTCTCCAGCGGTTCGGTTACAATACGTCCGTAATTTTCACTACTTTCTATACATTCGGCCTTAGGTACTACCAGATGAGACAAAACTCTACCTCCTTATCTCGAGTAGTACTCAACTATTGCCTGCCCATCGAATTCGGCTCCAATATCCCCAGGGGTAGGCAAAGAAACCACCTGCCCGACAAGCGTCTGCCTGTCCAGGCTCAACCAGTTGACTATGGATTTTGACTCGATATCTTCAAGCAATTGCTTATAATACTCTGTGTTTTTACTGCCGTCTTTCCAGCCTATCGTATCGCTTTCTTTAACTGTAAAAGACGGGATATTCGTTTTACGTCCGTTCACCACGAAATGACCGTGCTGAACAAGCTGCCGTGCCTGAGAGCGGGAATCGGCGAACCCGAGACGGAAGATAACGTTGTCCAGCCGCCTTTCAAGCAGCATGAGCAGATTGTCTCCCGTAATACCCTGCTGTCTTTCCGCCGTGTTGAACGTTCGTTTGAACTGCCTCTCAAGGACACCGTAGGTATAGCGGACCTTCTGTTTCTCGATTAACTGGAGACCGCGATCCGAAATCCGGCGGCGGCGCCCGGTGGCCCTTCTCCGCCTTTCCATGGCGCACTTGGGAGTAAGGCACCTGCTGCCTTTCAACATCAGTTTCTCGTTACAGCGATGACACAATTTGCAGACTGAACCGGTATATCTTGCCATATTTCTCCCTTACACCCGTCTCCTTTTCGGAGGTCGACAACCCGCATGGGGGATGGGGCTCATATCGGTAATACTGGTAATGTACAGACCGGAACTCTGTAAAGAACGTATGGCAGCTTCACGCCCGCTGCCGGGCCCCTTTACATACACACCCACCTGGCGCAGGCCATGCTCCATCGCCTTCCGCGCCGCATCATGGGCGGCAAGCTGAGCCGCATAGGGTGTGCCCTTACGCGAACCTTTGAATCCGGCAGTGCCGGAACTGCCCCAGGCAATCACATTGCCCTGGGGGTCGGTAAGGGTAACCATCGTATTATTGAACGTCGAATGGACATAAGCTCTCCCGCTGGGGATAGACTTACGTTCTCTCCGTCTCGGTCTGGTACGCCTCCTTTGTGTCATCGTCCTCTCCTGTTCGTATGAATATTACCTTCCGGTAAAATTCTCCTTATTAATTACTTCTTGGCAACACCGCGCCTCTTGCCTCTGCCGGCTACCGTCTTGCGGGAGCCTCGCCGGGTGCGGGCATTGGTGCGGGTATTCTGCCCTCTCACGGGCAGGTTATGGCGGTGCCTTAGCCCCCGATAGCTGCCAATTTCCATCAGGCGCTTAATATTAAGGTTTACTTCTTTTCTCAGTTCACCTTCCACAATATATTCACGGTCTACAATCTCGCGGACACGGTTTATCTCTTCCTCGGTGAGGTCGTCCGATTTCACCGAGGCATCCACACCGGCCCGGTCGAGTATCTTGAAGCTCTGAGTCCTGCCTATGCCGTAAATGCTCTGCAGAGCAACCCAGATTTGTTTTTCTCTCGGAATATCCACTCCAGCTATACGCGCCATAAGTCGCCTCCTTTACCGGCAGACAGCTAACCCTGCCTCTGCTTGTGCTTGGGGTTGGAACAGATAACCCTGACTACCCCGTGCCTCTTGATTACCTTGCATTTTTCACATCTAACTTTTACCGAAGCTCTTACTTTCATAACCAACCTGCTTTTTTAAAAACGCTTTTTATAATACTACACTATTCTATTTAAATCTATAGGTTATTCTTCCCCGGCTTAAATCATAGGGTGAAAGTTCCACAAGTACCCTGTCACCGGGTAAAATCCTGATATAGTGCAACCTTATTTTCCCCGATATGTGAGCCAGCACCTTGTGTCCGTTCGACAGCTCAACACGGAACATCGCGTTAGGCAGCGGCTCGATTACTTCTCCTTCAACCTCAATAGTATCTTTTTTAGGCATAAATACCTCTTTTACAGAGCGGTAAGCACCTCATGGTCACCATCGGTCACCGCAATCGTGTGTTCGAAGTGAGCCGAGAGACTGCTGTCACTCGTATACACCGTCCAGTTATTATCACTTACCCTGGTACGCCAGCCGCCGATATTAACCATCGGCTCAAGGGCGAGGGTCATGCCTTTCTTTAATTCAATGCCTTCCCCGGGGATACCGAAGTTCGGCACCTGGGGGTCTTCATGCATCTGCCTTCCGATTCCGTGACCGGTATACTCCCTCACCACGGAATATCCCTTCGATTCGGCATACTGCTGAATGGCGGAGGATATATCTCCCAGTCTGGCTCCGGCACAGGCCGCATTCATTCCCGCCTCAAGAGCGCCTTCGGTGGTCTCTATCAGCTTCTCTGCTTCCTCGCTTATACTGCCGACACCTACCGTAACGGCGGAATCACCCTGGAAACCATTATATATTACCCCGAAATCCAGCGACACGATATCGCCTTCCTTCAGGACACGCTTGCCCGGAATCCCGTGAACAATCTCGTCATTCACGGAAACGCACAGGTTAGCCGGATAGCCCTGATAGCCCTTAAAAGAGGGTACCGCACCCAGCTTTTCCGCTTCATGCGCGGCAATTGCGTCCAGTTCTTCTGTTTTCATTCCGGGTTTCACACTCATTTTCAGTACTTCAAGCACGGCGGCGACAATCCTCCCCGCCTGCCTCATCGTTTTTATCTCCTCATCCGATTTTATAATTATGCCCATTTCTCCTTCAGGCAAATCAACTTCATTTCAGCGCTTTCAGTATCCTGTCTTCTACTTCTTCAAGCTCGCCTACTCCGTCTACTTCCAGGAGCTTGCCCGCCCCCGTGTAGTAATCGATTAGCGGAGCGGTCTCTTCAAAGAACACTACCAGCCTCTTTTTTATAGTTTCCACGGTATCGTCGGCACGCTGGTAAAGCTCGCCGCCGCATTTATCACACCTACCCGCTACCTTCGGAGGAGAATTAACCTCGTGATAGGGAGTCTGGCACCGGCGGCATATCCACCGTCCGCTCAGCCTTTTTAAAAGTTCCTCCTCAGCTACCTTTATATATACTACCTTATCTATCGCTTTCCCCTGACCGGTTAGGGCTTTGTCCAGTGCTTCGGCCTGAGCCAGGCTCCTGGGGAAGCCATCGAATATTACTCCGTTTTCACAATCCGGAGCGGCTATACGCTCCATCACCATTTTTATCGTTGCATCATCGGGGACCAGTGCCCCTTTTTCCATATACGCTTTTACTTCCCTGGCAAGCTCCGTATCCTGTTTCTGTATCTCCCGGAACATATCGCCGGTGGCGATATGGGCGAGTTTCATTTCTTCGGCGACCATTGCCGCCTGTGTCCCTTTTCCGGCTCCCGGAGCTCCGAGAAATATTATATACAAACCATTATTACCTTATTTTTTATTTAATGAATCCTTCGTAACGGCGCATCGTGAGCTGCGCTTCCATCTGTTTCATCGTATCCAGCACCACGC
>CAZIYN010000065.1:0-9700 GCA_964543495.1 uncultured Dehalococcoidales bacterium
CTCATAGATGATAAAATCGCCGTTGATGCCGGCAGTCTTTCTTCCAGTGTTTCACTCGATATTCAGGAAAACCTCACCGCCTTACTCCTCACCCATCATCACTACGACCATATAAGGGATATAATGTCGGTGGGGATGAACAATTACCTTACCGGCGGGAAAGTAAAAGTTTATTCCATACAGAGTGTATATGAAGTGCTTAATTATCTTTTCGATAGCAATTTCTACCACGATTTTATGAAGAGACCTCAGGACGACCCGGTGATAAAATATACGGTAATCGAACCTCACCGGAGTTTTAAAATTGAAGATTACGAGGTAGTTGCCATTCCCGTCAGGCATTCCGTACCTGCAGTCGGGTTCCGGATTACATCCGGCGACGGTAAAGAGCTGTTTTTTACGGGAGATACCGGTCCCGAGGTCAGGGAGTGCTGGGAACAGATTAATCCTGATTTATTGATTATCGAGTGCACCGCCTCCGACAGGTTTTACGAGTTCGGTAAAAGGGCGGGACATATGACTACAGGTCTGTTGAAGGAAGTGCTGGCTGAATTCAAGGAATTGAAAGGGTATTTACCTCAGATAATTACCGTGCATATGAGCCCGCGTCTTGAAGAGGAAATCGGGACGGAGCTTGCTGCCGTCAGCAAGGAACTCGGTACCCGGATACAGATGGGTTGCGAAGGAATGGAGGTCACGCTGTAGAGCGGAAACGGATGAAAGATTGAAATTTATCGTCGACCATAACGTGGGAAAGCTGGCGAAGTGGCTGAGGATGATGGGTTATGATACCGTTTTCTTCACCGGTGAAGATGACTGGGAAATGGTGATAAAAGCCCTGAACGAAGACAGGGTGATGCTTACAAAAGATACCGGCGTAATGAAGCTGGGAGTAGTATTAAGCGGAAAGCTTCAAGCCATCCGTATAAACAGCGATAAACAGGAAGAACAAATAAAACAGGTAATCGATACTCTGGAGCTTGGCGATGGCACAAAGTTCTTTACTGTATGCATGGAGTGTAATCAGACGCTTGAAAAAAGGACTCCTGAAGAGGTAAAGGACAAGGTGCCGCCGTTTGTTTTTGAAACACAGAAGGAATTTATGGAGTGTCCTTCCTGCAACAGGGTATTCTGGAAAGGGACCCACTGGCAGGCGATGCTCGAGAGAATCGAAGAAATCATGAATGAGAAAGCAGATACAGAATAGGATGGATATCTAATAGAGGTGGAATAATGAATGCCGGAGATAAATACAGCAAAGTAACCGATGAGGTGATAGAAACCTTACGGGAGATTGTCGGCGCTGATAACCTGCTGGTCGGCAGCGGTACCGAAGACTATGCCCGTGATGAGATGCCGGTTAAGGAACTGCATATGCCGGATGTGGTGGTTAAACCTGAGAACACAGCTTCGGTAGCCCGGATACTCAGGCTTGCCAGTGAAAAAAGAATACCGGTAACACCCAGGGGTACCGGTACCGGGCTCTCCGGTGGAGCCGTACCTGTTCATGGTGGAATAGTGCTCTCCCTTGAAAAAATGGACAGGATTCTTGAAATAGATACTGATAATTTTACCGCCGTGGTGGAATCCGGAGTAATTCTTTCGAAGTTCTACGAAGCCGTTGAAGAGAAGGGACTCTTCTATCCTCCTTACCCGGGGGAGACCGGAGCTACAATCGGCGGGAATATAGCCACCAATGCCGGCGGTATGAGGGCGGTGAAGTACGGAGTAACCAGGCAGGCCGTGCTGGGACTTGAAGCCGTACTACCCACGGGTGAAGTAATAAATACCGGCGGTAAATTCGTTAAATCGTCCACGGGATACGACCTGACACAATTGATTGTCGGCTCGGAAGGAACACTGGCGGTGGTGACGAAAATAGTCCTGAAACTGATTTCAACTCCGGGTAAGCAGGAACTGCTGCTGATACCGTTCGGGAGTCTCGGCGAAGCTATCGGAACCGTGCCTGAAATCCTGAAACAGGGGATACTGCCGGTAGGAATCGAGTTTGTGGAGAAAGACATCGTCGAGATGGTGGAAGACTATACCGGAACGGAAACACCTCTGCATGGTAAAGACGCCTGTTTGCTGATATTCGTTGAAGCGGATACCGAGGATGAAGTATATGCCCTGGCTGAAAAAATAGGTAATATCTGTATAGAACACGGAGCCGATGACATTTTTATACCCAGGAGCGAAGCGGCGAAGAGGGGTCTGCTGGATATGAGGGAGAAATTCTATCCGGTTGTCAGTAATTACGGGATGCTGGACCTCGCGGACGTCGTCGTTCCCCGCAGTAAAATTGCCGAATTCGTGGAAAAAGTCAAGGAGATTGCCGCTGAACGCGGAATAAAGCTGGTGGCTTACGGACATGCAGGCGACGGCAACGTTCATCTTCACCCGCTGGGACAGAAGGATGAAGATACCGCAGAAATGGTGAAAGAGCTGTTAACAGCTATATATCAGACGGGAATCGACATGGGCGGGACGATATCCGGCGAGCACGGGCTGGGATTTGCCAAGAAGGGGTATTTCACAGCCGTTGAAGATAGCGGCAAACTGGAGCTGATGAAGCGGATAAAACTGGCTTTCGACCCCAACGGTATTCTCAATCCCGGTAAAGTTATCGATATCCGGTAGCTGTACTCACGGTTACGGCAGGAATGATTTATAAAAATTGACCTCGGGCATCTTTATTGCTACACTCGGATTACATAAAAACAAATCAGGGTGGTCCGGTGAAGGTTCTAACGGCTGAAAAAGTAAGGCAGATAGATAAGGCGTGCGAAGGTATAGGTATTCCGACGAGTGTACTTATGGAGAACGCCGGAAAAGCCGTGGCTGAAGAAGCAGTACGCATTCTGGATGGTGTTATAGGAAGAAACATAGTTATTCTTGCCGGTCCGGGCAACAACGGCGGCGACGGGCTTGTTGCCGCCCGGTATCTCGATGAACGGGGAGCGAATGTATCCCTCTACCTTTTCCGTCAGAGAAATGAAGATGACCCTAATTTCAAACTGGTCAAAGAGCATGATATATCCTGTGTCGTTCTCAATAACGATGCAGACCTAGAAAAACTCAATGTGGAGTTGGTATCGGCAGACGCAGTAATCGATTCCATATTCGGCACGGGAAACAATCGTCCGCTTGAAGACGTATATGCCGAAGCACTTAAAAAAGTCAGCATAGCCAAGTTAAAGGACCCGTCGATTCATATTATCGCCGTGGATTTACCTTCGGGCCTGAATGCGGACACCGGGGCTATCGACCCTGCCTGTCTCCGTGCCGATGATACGGTTACCCTTGCATTTCCAAAGATTGGCCTTTACTGCCCTCCTGGTCTGGAATATACCGGCAATATCACGGTAGCAGATATCGGAATACCGGATAATATGGCAGACGACGTAAATGTGGAGCTCATCGCCGCTGAGAGGGTGCTGGCTGTTCTTCCGGCACGTCCTTTGGCTGCAAATAAAGGCACTTTCGGCAAAGTGCTCGTTGTAGCCGGTTCCGTGAACTATATCGGATCTGCCTATTTAGCCTGCAGTGCCGCGATGAGAGTCGGAGCCGGACTGGTAACGCTGGCTATCCCGGCAAGTCTGCAGCCTGTCATTGCTTCCAGACTGGTGGAAACTACCTATCTACCCCTGCCTGAGACTGCATCCGGTGAACTGTCACCTCAGGCGGTAGAGGTCATCCGCGGGGAAATCGGGAATTATAATACGTTGCTTATCGGCTGCGGACTGGGTCAGAGTGAATCCGCAAAGAGACTCGTAAATTCAATATTACTGGAAGGTAGCGTATCCGTATCGCAGCTCATAATTGATGCCGATGCCCTGAATATCCTGTCTGCGACACCCGAATGGTGGAAGAAACTGAAGCGTAATGCCGTACTCACTCCTCATCCCGGCGAGATGGCCAGGCTGCTGAATACCACAGTGGATAAAGTGCAGGCGGATAGAGTGGGAATTGCCCGGAAAGCAGCGAAAGAATGGGAGAAGACGGTGGTATTGAAAGGCGCCTGTACGGTAATAGCCTCCCCGGACGGACGGACTGAAATCAGCCCGCAGGCTAATCCCGGGCTGGCGTCTGCCGGAACAGGAGACGTCCTCGCCGGAGCTATTACAGGCATGGCGGCGCAGGGTCTTGGTGTAATGGATGCCGCCGTATGCGGTGTTTATCTTCACGGGCAAGCGGGAGAAGCAGTCAGCGAAAAAATCGGTGATACGGGAATGATTGCCGGCGACCTTTTACCTGAATTACCGATGGCGATAAAACGAATCAAGGAAAACCTGAATGGGTGATAACTGGAAGGAAAAGCTTAAAGGCGACCCCGTACCGTGGCTTCTCCAGAGTAATCCCTGGACGAAGTACAGAACCCTGACGGACCTGAAGGACCTGCCCGGTTCTTCACCTGAAGTAATGAAAGCCAAGGAAGAATTGAACCGACACCCGCAGGTGAAAACACTGATATCCGAAGCATCGGAGTGGTTCCCACAGCCTGCAACAAGGCATAACGATTCCAAGCTCAGTTCCTATAAATTGATGATGCTTGCCGAGTTCGGGTTCGTTATCGGAGATATGGGGGTTAACGACATAATCGATAAAGTCGAGAACCATCTGGAACGCGATATGTTTGCAATCAGGGAAGCTCTGCCGGAATCGGGAAAAGGGTTTGCCAGGCCTGAACCGGATGCTAATGAATGGCATGCTTTACCCTGTGATTCACCGATTATCGCCTATTCGCTGATTCTAATGGGGCTGGATAATGAGGTTATAAGGAAATCTGTTGAAAGCCTGAAAGAAGAATGGTCTACCGAGCAGGGATGGTTCTGCCATTTTTTCTTTGTGGAGAGTCATTTTAAGAAACTGAATGCCGGATGCCCTATGGCCGGATTGATGGCGCTGGAGGTGTTTTCACAGGTACCTGAACTAAAAGAATCGATCTATGCCAGGAATGCTTTTACGCCTCTGAAGTTTCATAAGGAATACGGGAAAACAATATATTACTTTGGTCGTTCTAAAAGGTTCTGGACACTAAAATACCCGTTTGTCTGGTATAATGCATTATATCTGGCGGATGTACTGACTCGATTTGATTTCTTAAAAGGCGATAGTCTTGTTAAGGAGATAGTAGACTGGATAGAGGGTTCTCAGGATGAAGAAGGGCGATTCAAACCCACGTCTATGTGGATGCCATATAAGGGCTGGGATTTTGCAGATAAGAAAAATCCGTCTCCCTGGATTACACTTTTATGTAGTAGAATAATAAAACGGTGGTATGAATAACACAATCGGGAGGTAATCATGCTGCTGGCGGTTGATATTGGAAATACAAACATTACCGTAGGTGTCTTCGATGGTGAGGAACTCCGAGCTACCTGGCGGATATATACTAGAATCGACGAAATGCCCGACGAGTATGCCGTGCTGCTGCTTAATCTACTTCAGCAACATGGACTGAAACCGTCCGATATTACCGAGATAGCCTTCAGTTGCGTGGTGCCGCCGCTGAGAAGCACTTTCATCGAACTTTTCCAGCGTTATTTCAATACAATACCGATAGTAGTAGGACCGGGCATAAAAAGCGGAATACCTATTCGTTTCGACAATCCCCGGGAAGTCGGTTCAGACAGGATAGCAAATGCTGCAGCGGCAAACAAACTGTACACCAAACCCGTGATAATTGTTGCCATGGGTACGGCGACCGTATTCGATACGATATCGAAAGAGGGCGATTATCTCGGCGGAGCGGTAGCTCCGGGAATAGCAATCGCTGCCGAAGCCCTTTTTACCAGGACGGCGGCTCTGCCCCGTGTGGAGCTTGTTCGCCCCCAGCATGTTATAGGTACCACAACTATAACCGCGATTCAATCGGGCCTGATTTTCGGTTATGCCGGATTGATAGAAGGGATTGTAACCAGAATAAAGAAAGAACTCGACGGAGAGGCGATGGTGGTTGCTACGGGTGGATATGCCGGGCTTATTGCCAGCGAGACATCCGCGATAGATGTCGTAAATCCGGAACTGACGCTGTTCGGCTTGAAACACATATATGATATAAATAAGACCCAGCCTTAAACAGGGAGGCGGTAATTATGGATAAAAAGACAGTAGTATTGGGAGTAACCGGTGGAATTGCAGCCTATAAAGCGGCGGACCTTGCCAGCAAGTTAACCCAGGAAGGCGCTACCGTCAAGGTTATTATGACGCAATCGGCTATGGAATTCATAACCCCGCTTACTTTCCGTAATATTACCGGTCAGCCGGTAGTTACGGATATGTTTGAGCTCGCTTCCGAGTTTAGTGTGGAACATATCGCGCTGGCTGAGCTAGCCGATGTACTCGTTATCGCTCCGGCTACAGCCAATATCATAGCTAAAATCGCAGCCGGTATCGCCGATGATTCGCTTACCTGCACAGTGCTGGCGACTACAGCGCCCGTGGTTATTGCGCCCGCTATGAACGATAATATGTATAAAAATCCCGTTACACAGGAGAATATTAAGAAGCTCGTGGATAGAGGATTTACCATCGTCGAGCCCGAAGAAGGAAGACTCCTCTCCGGTAAAACAGGTGTCGGCCGCCTGGCCGATAACCAGGTAATCCTGAACACCGTCAAAGTAATGCTGGGAAAGAAAAAGTGAATGACTTTTCCGGTAAGCATATCGTAGTGTCCGCCGGAGGTAACAGGGAACCCATAGACCCGGTACGCTATATCGGAAACAGGTCGTCGGGTAAAATGGGTTTTGCCCTGGCGGAAGCCGCAAAAGACCGCGGAGCGAAGGTTACTCTGGTAACTACTATCGTACCGCCGGACCCGGCATATTACGACGATGTCTGCTATGTCGAGACCGTTGCCGAAATGAGAGAAGCCGTACTGGATGCCTGTAAATCTGCTGATGTGCTGGTTATGGCGGCAGCCGTGGCGGACTATACGATAGCTAATCCGTCTCCAAATAAAATAAAAAAGCAGGGTGATAAGCTTATCCTGGAACTAGTCCAGACAGCCGATTTCCTGCTGGAACTTCCCGATAATTTTATTAAAATAGGCTTCGCAGCCGAGACGCAGGACCTGTTGAAAAACGCCGAGAAGAAGTTGAAAGAGAAGCGGCTCGATTTCATCTGCGCCAACGATGTCTCCGCTCCCGATTCCGGTTTCGCCGTCGATACAAACCGGATTACCATACTGTATAAAGACGGACGGCAGGAAGTCCTGCCCCTGATGAGCAAGAGGGAAGCGGCGGATAAAATACTGGACAGGGCGGCGGCACTTTTCTAAGACAAAGCGAGAGGTTGAAGGCTGTTGGCTGAAAAGGAAATAACAATCCGGGAATACAGGCCCGGTGACAAGAAAACCGTTATTAACCTCTGGATAGAATGCGGGCTGGTATATCCGACTAATAATCCTGAGCTCGATATAGAACGCAAGCTTCAGGTGAACCCGGAGCTGTTCCTGGTCGGCGTTATCGATGACAGGATTGCGGCGACCGTGATGGGCGGCTATGAAGGACACCGGGGATGGGCTAATTACCTCGCTGTTCATCCCGATTATCAGAAGCGTAACTATGGGCGGAAGATAATGGAGGCACTCGAGAAGAAGCTTATGGAAATGGGGTGTCCCAAAATCAACCTGAACGTCCGGTCTACGAATATCGAAGCGATGAAGTTCTATTACAGAATCGGCTATAAACAGGACGAAGTCATCACGCTCTCGAAAAGGTTCGTTAAGGACGAGCCTTTCTAAAGGATTTGTATGGACTCGGTTATAGCAGAAATCGGTAGTTCATTATTAAACAATGCTATCCCGGACATCATTGTGTGGACTTTCGGCATTGTGCTGGCGGCGATAATGTTAAAACGCGGCGGCTTGAAAGCCGAAAAGCTGCTGTTGGCAGGATGCTGCCTGATGCTAGCGGAGACTGTTCTGAATCCCGTAATTCGCGGACTTGTGATGGGCTGGGTTGAAGGGAAAGGCATGTCATATATATCTATTGGTCAGACTATATCATATTCAACGATTCCACTGGCAGTTATAAGTTTAGCCGGTCTTGTCTGTCTGGTATGGGCTTTCTGGATTAAGTTCAGGGTGAAAAAACAGGGTGTAATCTGATGGAGATATCAGAGATTCTTACTACTTTGCTATTGCAGCTTGCATTCAGGTCTTTATCTATTATTTTTTGGGTTGCGGTTATTATTTTTTCAGCTATTATGCGAAAACGCGGTGGAGGCAAGGCCGAAACGTTGCTAATTGTCGGCGGCGGAATAAGTCTGGCGGTTACTATATTGACGGCCTTTATGGTTGTATTGCCTGCGTGGTTTTCTGCATATAATCATACGATTGATTCTATTAGAACCATAACCACTTCTGTTAGAATAGCTCTGGATATTATAAATATGACGGGAATGATTTGTATTATTTACGCTTTCTGGGTAAAGTTTAATAATAGGAAGGCGGTACCGACCGCGTAACCATACTCTATCTTGACAATAAACTATGACTTTGATACTCTAATTACACGATGAAAAGCAACATTATTACGGTCGTCGTTACGTATACATAGACCGGCCAGTGGGTCGTCTATATTATGGACTGTCCCCACGGGACGGTCTTTTTTTTAAAACGAATATGAGAGGATATTATGGCGGAACCGATACAGATACAGGATGAAATGCCAAAAGCCTATGAGCCGAACAGGGTAGAATCGAAATGGTACGATTTCTGGATGGGAAAAGGCTATTTCAGGGCCGAAGTGGACAACGATAAAGAGCCGTTTGTTATCGTCCTTCCGCTGCCTAATGTTACAGGTGAACTTCACCTGGGGCATGTCCTGGTTGTCACCTTACAGGATATTATGACCAGGTGGCATCGTATGATGGGTGATTCGGCGCTGTGGTTGCCGGGAACAGACCATGCCGGTATCGCCACACAGGTAGTGATGGAGCGTATGCTGGCAGAAGAGGGGCTGGACAGGCATGAGCTGGGCAGAGAGAAATTCCTGGAACGGATGTATAAATGGGCGGAGCGATGCCAGCAGATTATCAGAGAGCAGCACTATAGACTGGGAGCTTCCTGCGACTGGAGCAGGGAGTATTTCACACTGGATGAAGGTCCCAGCCTGGCGGTAAGGACGGTATTCGTCAACCTGTTCAATAAAGGGCTAATATACCGGGGTGAAAGAATAATAAACTACTGCCCCCGCTGCGCTACGGCCCTTTCCGAACTTGAGGTGGAGCATAAAGAACTGGGAGGCAGTCTCTGGCATGTACGTTATCCGATAATAGGCGAAGACGGGTATATTACCGTGGCTACTACCAGACCGGAGACGATACTCGGAGATACAGCTGTTGCGGTGAATCCTGATGACGATAGATACAAGGCTGTTCTTGGTAAGAAAGTGCTTCTACCTGCCGTGAACAGAGAGATAGAAATTATAGCCGATGATGCCGTAAGCACCGAATTCGGCACCGGCGCCGTGAAAATCACTCCTGCCCATGACCCTGTCGATTTTGAAGTCGCCCAGCGGCACGGGCTGGAATTTATCAACATACTGAACCCGGATGCCACCATGAACGAAAACGCCGGACCGTATGCCGGAATGACACGTGACGAATGCCGTGAAGCTATAGTAGCCGACCTGGAGAGAGACGGTCTGCTCGTCAAGATTGAACCGTACAGCCACTCCGTGGGCCACTGCGA
>CAZIYN010000066.1:0-9597 GCA_964543495.1 uncultured Dehalococcoidales bacterium
GGCTACTCCCTGGTTCTGGGCAATCAGGGCGCCCGAAAGAGCAACCAGTCCGTTGGAGATAGCCACACCGAGTATTGTGGTCATATTAGTATCCGTCCCCAGTCCCCGCACCATCTGCTCGTTATCGCCGGTTGCTCTGAGCGCCAGTCCTATATCGGTGCGCAGGAACCAGTTGAAAGCAGCAAGAGTAATTATAGTAAAAAAGGCAAGGAAAATAATGGAGAGATTAGTCCCTGTCTTTATTGAAAGGAGCGTGGATACGTGTTCGAAGACGGTTATTTCCCGCAGAAGGGGAATGTTCGCTCTACCCATAATAAGCAGGTTGATGGAATACAGGGCAACCATCATCAGTATCCCGGAAAGAAGGGCGCTTATCCTGAGCTTGGTGTTCAGGACAGAGGTGCCGAGTCCGGCGATGAGCCCGGCTATTAGAGCAATTAAAGTCGCCAGCCACGGATTGACTCCGTTAACGATGAGAACGGCAGCTACCGCCCCTCCGAGCGGAAAGCTGCCGTCAACTGTCAGGTCAGGGAAACCCAGCACGCGAAAGGTAAGGTAGACACCTATTGCAACGAATCCGTATGCCAGTCCTTCATATAGCGAGACTGACATCAGATGCCATACGACATCCAAACGCGCTCCTCCTCCCTTCGATTAAGAAAAGTAATTATCGGTATGCAGTCTATTTGTAAACTTTAGTAATAATATTCGACGCTTTATCGAGAATCGACTGTGGTATGGTAACGCCGTAATTCTCTGCGGCTTTCGTATTTACCGTGTAATCGAATACATTACCGAGCTCAACATCTACCTGGTCTGCCGGCGTGCCGGTAAGTATCTTTACCGCCATCTCACCGGTCTGATAACCGACGTCGTAGTAGTCGAAACCGAGAGTGGCAATACCGCCTTTTTCTATGGATGGGCTATCGGAAGGAAAGAACGGTATCTCGTTGTCTTCGCAGACTTTTATCAAAGCTTCAAGCCCAGAGACTACGGTGTTATCCGTACCAATCCATATAGCATCGACCTTACCGACAAGCGACTGAGCTGCTGTCTGAACTTCGGCGCTCGTGGAAACGGTTGCCTCTATAAGTTCGATTCCCTTCTCGGCACAAACCTCTTTCAACTGGTCGTTAAGCACTACCGAATTGACTTCTCCGGTGTTGTAGAGCGTACCGAGTGTTTTCAGACCGGGTACGATCTGCTGAATAAGCTCTATATTACTGGATACTTCAATCATATCGCTTGTGCCCGTTACGAACTCGCCGGGATGATGCCAGTCACTTACCAGCTGGGCTGCAACCGGGTCTGTGATAGCACAGAAAACCACCGGTATATCAGCCCCTTCGGCGGCGTTCACGCACTGCTGACTGATACGGGTGCCGAAACTGAATATCATATCGACTTTATCATTAACGAATTTCTGGGCGATAGTCTGCTCGGCAGTGGCATCACCTTCGGGATTCTGGTAATCGTAGGTTACATCTACCCGGGTCATACCTTCGGGACAGGTCTCTCCGGGCTGAACAAAACCGTTATCGGAGAGTGCATCCATAAAACCGATTCTACCGGCATCTGCGGCCGGATGAGTGGCGAACTGGGTCAGACCGATTTTGAGCTCGGTTTGCTGCCCGCATCCGCTGAGCAGCGGCATTACCATCGCTGCTACTAATAACATACAAATACCACTAAAAATTAACGTTAAGCTTCTTCTTCTCAACTTAACTTCCTCCTCTGGAATAAATAGTAATAATCGCGTATCGGTCCTTTTTCACCTCCTTTTATGCCTGCCAATTATATTTATTGCATATTAGCACTTTTGCATGTGGAAATCCAGAGGAAATTGTGCTTATTACCGGTTAACTGATATAATGTCAGGCGTTGGGGCTGTAGCTCAGATGGGAGAGCGCCTCCTTTGCACGGAGGAGGTCAGGAGTTCGAATCTCCTCAGCTCCACCAATCCATCTCCAATCATAACAATTCGGTAATATTTCAGATTATCGACAAAATGAATTACATCAATTCAGTGAATAACATCAACGCAGTATTCAAGTCGAATTACATTCCACCGGATGATATCAAGCTGTGGGGGTAGATAGATTATAATCTGGAAAAACTGAGTAAAGTACAGAGGAGACGGCCGGGAGACAGGTTTCCACTGGGTGGAGCATTAGTCGGTGTATTTATAGGCGTAATTCTCGGAACACAGAGCGGTAATATTATGGTCATCATAGGGAGTGCTTTCGGGGGATATATTGCGGGAATGCTGACCGGTTCTCTTATTGCGTATCTGCTCCTGAAGCGTTAAGACCGGATAACGTTCAGTTGATATATCGTATCTAACGGGAGTAAAATAGGCAGGTCTTATCCGCTGACCTCTAACCGGTAACTGATAATGAAAATAAAGGGGAAATAAAATGCCCGGATCACTGGATGGAATAAGAGTAGTAGATTGTGGAGTCGTACAGCTCGGGCCCACCGCCGGGACTCTGCTGGGTGACCTGGGGGCAGATGTAATTAAAGTGGAACCTCCGGTTATGGGGGAGATGGGACGGGGTATTGGAATTTTAGCCTCGGCAGCCAGCCGGATTCAGTCGGGGGGCAGCCACTTTGAGGTCTGGAACCGTAATAAACGGGGTATGACGATAGACCTGACCAAAGAGCAGGGCAGGGAGATATTCTATAAACTGATTTCCACCGCCGACGTGATGCTTAATAACTGGAGAAAGAGCGTTGCCGATAACCTGAAGGTGGACTATGATACTTTGCTAAAGTACAATCCAAAATTGATATATGCCTATGCCAGTCCATGGGGGTTGAAAGGCGCCGAGAGCGAGGAACAGGCAATGGACTTCGTGGCTATCGCCCGTTCGGGAATGGCGTACCAGGCAGGAGACCCCGACGACCCGCCGGCGATATTTATCTCAGGATATGCGGACACCACCGCGGGAATGATGCTTGTCCAGGGTATACTGGCGGCACTCTATCACAGAGAGAGAACCGGTAAAGGGCAAAGGGTGGATGTATCTCTACTGGGGAGTATGGTAGCCGGACTGGAAAGGCTTCCCGTTAACAGCAGGGTTCACGGGGGAATGGAAATGCCGCGGCGAAAAAGGGAAAAGATGGGCAACCCGCTCTGGAACTACTATAAGTGCGGAGACGATAAATGGATAGCCCTGGCAATGCTTGCCGCCGATAAATACTGGTCCGGTTTCTGCAAAGCGATGGATATCAAGCAGTATGAAAACGACCCCAGGTTTAGTGATATCGAAGTAAGAAGCCAGGAGCAGAACTCCGAAGCCCTGATAAAGATACTCGATGAGATATTCCTGAGTAAGCCGCAGAATGAATGGGTGGAGATATTCAAGGAATATAAACTTATATGCACTCCGATTCAGACGATTTCCGACCTTCTTGATGACCCACAGGTGCTCGAGAACAAGTACGTAATGGACTATGACCATCCGGCATACGGGATGATAAAGACAGTTGGTTTCCCATGGGACTTCAGTGAGACCCCACCGGACCTGCGCTTGCCGGCACCCCAGCTCGGACAGCATACGGAAGAGGTTATGCTCGAACTCGGTTATACCTGGGATGATATCAGCCGGCTCAGAGACCAGGAAGCCATCTAGAAATCAGGGAAAGATGCAGAACAATACAGAAAGACCGCCGCTCGACTATATCTTCCACCCGAGGACGATAGCAATTGCAGGTGTATCCAGCGATAGCGGGAGCGGTGGCGGCGGTATGGGAAGAAGCTATATAAATCGTTTCAGAGAAGTTGGTTTTAAGGGCAATATCTATCCTCTGAATCCCAAGGGTGGAGAAGTCAGCGGGGTAAAAATATATAAAAGCATTCTTGATGTTCCTGAGGATGTAGACTTCGTGATATCGTCTATCCCTGCCAGGAATACACCGCAACTGATGGCAGACTGCGCCGCTAAAGGAGTAAAGCTGGTGCATTTCTTCAGTGCCGGATTCAGCGAGTTAGGTAACGAGACCGGGAAAAAACTGGAAACGGAAATAGCCGAAATCGCAAAACAAGCGCATATCAGAGTCACCGGACCTAACGGAATGGGTATATACTGTCCTTCGTCGGGGCTGTCATTCGATGAAGGTTTTTCCGGGAAAAGCGGTCATGTAGGCTTTATAGCCCAGAGCGGAAGGAACAGCACATTTGTAATAAGGGACGCCACCACTCGTGGCGTTTATTTCAGTAAAGTAATCAGCTACGGCAACGGGGTCGACCTCAATGAAAGCGACTTCATCGATTACTTCCGCGAAGACCCGGACACGAAGATAATCGCGGCATATATCGAGGGAGTGAAAGACGGAAAGCGTTTTTTCAGGGTACTGAGAGAGGCGGCTCGGGTGAAGCCGGTAATTATCATGAAGGGTGGGATAACCGAAGCCGGTTCCAGAGCCGCGCAGTCCCACACTGCCTCTATAGCCGGTTCGGAAATCATATGGAACACAGCAATCAAGCAGGCCGGAGCAATTCAGGCCTCCAGCATGGAAGAGCTGGTGGATATGCTCCTGCTGTTTAACTTCCTGGATAAGCCAAGAGGAAATAATATCTCGATACTGGGTTTCAGCGGTGCTGTCGGTATACAGGCGACAGACAGTTGTGGCAAGGCGGGACTGAATGTAGCTCTGGCTCCACCAGAAATGCAGGCGGAACTGAAGGATATATGCGCCGGAGATGCAGGAAGCATTTTTAAAAACCCGTTTGACCTCTGGCCCAAACCCGGTTCCAGAGGAGTAGTTGCCGCAATCGAATTAATCGTTGAATGGGAGATGACCGACCTGCTGATGGTACATATGCAGTTCGATATCAACGCAGCCGTAAGGCCGAGGGTTGCCAAGCCATATCTTGATACTCTGAAGAAGCTGGGAAAAGATGTACGAGGTAAAACGGTGGTTGTACTTGATTTTATTATCACTATGGATGCGAAGAAATTATCACACAGAGTACAGGCACAATTTTCAAAAGCCGGTTTCCCTGTTTTCCCAACGCCGGGTCGTGCGGCTGCTGCACTTGGAAAATTTGCTAAGTATTATAATGACAGGCGGAAGCAATAGAATAACATCGTAATATATATATAAAATAAAGGGAGGATCTTACGTACGATTCTCCCTTTTGTATTGACTGCTTGAGAGGCGTTCTATTCGATATACAGCTCGTCTATCTTCTGCGGAAGGGGAATTCCATTCTCATCCCAGCCCATAGCCGTATAATAGTACTTCCTTGCCTGTTCCATCTTTTCACGGTCGACAGGTTTATCCATCAGAGCTCCGTCTGTCTTACCCTGGTAATACCGCTCCGGTATTTTATCGTCGGCAGCGGTGAGTCCCTGTTTAATGTTGAACAGCCTTTGTGTGGTAAGTATCCGTTCTCCGATAAGTACCTGCTCCGCAACGGACATATCCCAGCCGGTAACCGCGGGCATAACCATATTTGCATTGACGCCTGCCATCACGCAGGTACAGAGGGAATCTGTGAACATCTGACGGGCATGTGAAGCTTTAAGAATGGCAATCCGGCGCGGTCCGAAATCATTCGGAGGGACAGTCTGCAGTATTCCGAGAGGCTTCAAGCCGTCGATACCCATTTCGGTATTCATATCCATTACAGCGAACATATGGTCGGCTCCGGTGGGTCCTACTATCCAGCCAAAAGCAAGCTGAGGTCTTAATCTCGGCTCATGCATACCGGCTTCGACGCCTTTAGCCTGCATGGCGAAGTAAATAGAACCCTGGCCGATTTTTTCTGCCATTAACTTTGTACCCTCGGCTATTAAATTACCGATTCCTTCACGCCTGGCGACGAGGTCTATCACTTTAATCATAGCGTCGGCATTGCCGAATCTAAGCTCGATTCCTCCGGTGTCTTTGTCGGTAATCAGGCCTTTCTCATAGCACTCCATAGCAAACGCAATAGAGGCTCCCGTGGAAATAGTGTCAAGAGAGTTGGCTCCGCACCGCTCGTTTCCTTTACAGATAGCCTTGATATCGTCCAGTCCGCAATTGGAACCGAGAGCTGCCAGAGTCTCGTATTCGGGACCACCGTAGGCAGGGTCGCAGGGATACGGGTCATCGAACTTGACCACTTTTTTACAGCGTATCGGGCAGGCATAGCATCCTTCCATACCTATGCGGATGGTGTCTTTTATAACTCCCCCGGTTATCTTCTCGGCAGGGAACAGGCCGTCACGGAAGTTCCGTACGGGTAAATTGCCTGATAATACCATATTAGGCATCTCGGGACCGCCGGTACCGTATTCGGAAAGCGGGTGCTTCCGGGCTACCATCTGCTGCCTTATTTCCTTGAATTTATCGGCATCGGCAACCTTCGGAAGCTTACTCCCGCGGACGACAACCGCTTTCAGGTTCTTGGAGCCCATTACGGCACCCAGTCCGCCTCTGCCGGCAGCATCCTTCAACCCTGACATTATACAGGCATACTTGACCAGGTTCTCGCCGGCGGGGCCAATCTGGCAGAGTTCAATCTTATCATCACCCAGTTCTTTCCTGACGGTTTCCTGGGTCGCTTTGGTCTCTTTTCCCCAGAGGTGCCCGGCGTCTTTGATACTCGCTTCTCCATCCTGAATATAAAGATAGACCGGTTTTTCGGCTTTTCCCTCGACGATAAGAGCATCATATCCGGCACGTTTAAACTGGGCAGCCCAGAAACCGCCGACCTCCGATTTCGCGATGCAGCCGGCTACGGTCGACTTGGCACCGACACAGTGCCTGGCTCCACCGGGTAAATTGAGTCCTGATACCGGGCCGAGAGCGAATACCATCTTATTGTCCGGACTCAGGGCATCCACATTCGGTTTCAGTTCTTTCCAGAGGTAGTATGCAACGAACCCGGCACCACCTATATACCTTCTACAGAACATGGGGTCGAGTTTCTCGTTTGTTATTGAACCGTTTGAGAGATTTACTCTTAATATTTTTCCGTTATATCCACCAGGTATGTCTTTTGCCATTTTTCTCTCCTCCTGTATATGCGTAACCAGTATTATAATATATGCATCTGTATATGTGCCATACTATTTTCCCCACTTAATTCCTGCCCGGAGGTGGTCCAGGAGGTCCGCCCGGTGGAGGTGGCGGTGGTAATTCTTTTTGCCGCCGGGCAAGCAGTTTTTCGATAGCATCGATATCTTCCTGTGCCAGTTCGATGTCGCTTGCCATAAGGCTGTCCTCGATTTCGGCAGTGCTTCTTGCTCCGTTAAGCGCGGCAGTTACTTCGGTACGTCTCAGTACCCAGGCAATTGCCAGCTGGGCTACACTCCTGCCATATTTAGCAGCAATCGGTTCGAGCTCTTCCACGAGTTTCCTGTTCAGGCTGAATTCGGGTTCCCTGAAATGAGGGTTGTTTCGGCGGAAGTCGCTTTCATCGAGGACATCTACGTTTTTCAACGTACTCGTAAGGATACCCTGCTGCAGAGGGCTGTAGACGATAATTCCCATTTTATTCTTTCTGCAATAATCGAGAATTTCACTTTCAATTCTGCGTTCGATCATACTGTAAGGCGGCTCCATTGCAGCGATTGTATGGATTGGCTGTAATTTTTCCATCTGTTCGATTGTGAAATTAGATACACCGATGTAGCGGATTTTTCCCTCTTTCACCAGGTCACTGCAGGTCTGCCATCCTTCTTCCATATATTCTATTGGATTCGGCCAGTGGACCAAGTAGAGGTCGATGACATCTATATCCATCCGTTTCAGACTCGAATCGCACTGTCTGATAATATCTTCTCTATCGAGTCTGAAAGTAGCTTTTAAGTCTTCAGTCCATGTAGAACCGCATTTGGTTACTATAAACGGTTTATCCGAAAGCTTCTTCAGAGCCTTGCCGACTACTTCTTCCGAATGTCCTCTTCCGTATGCCGGCGCCGTATCCAGCCAGTTGATGCCTTTGGATACGGCCTGGATAATGGTATTTACCGATTCGTCGTCGTCCTGCGGTCCCCAGCTCATTCCCCCGTAAACGGAACCCATAGGCCAGGTACCGATTCCCACGGTGGAAAAATTAAGGTCGGTCGCACCCAGTTTCCTCGTTTTCATTTTCATTCTCCTTATCTTATATTACCGGGACGATATCAGTTTAACTAACCCGGTGATATTGTCCAGTCCTTCGAATTTTTCGGCCAGTTCAATAAATTTTTCTGCGTTCTCCCTGTTTATGGTTCCGGCGAAGTCAATCTGTTCCATAAACTTCCCGACAAGGTCTTCTCTCGACAAAGGATTTGAAGGTTCACCCGGAACGATGGCAACGTATTCGGAAAGTATATCTCCATCTTTCATTTTAAGCTCAAGTTCGATGCCTTCAGATTTATCGAGTTTGTCCAGTTTTATTTTTCCGATTAAGTCTTGGACTTCGGGTTTTCGGATGAACTCTTCCGTGTATTCTCTGTTACCGGCGCGTTTGTTTACCAGAGCACTGGCAACCGAGTATTTGTAGCTGAAAAGAGCATCGCCGGTAGGGTAGTTACCGACTTTATACGGCTTGGTGTAATGGGCGGCAGTCGCGGGAGGTGAAGTGCGGAGAGTTATTTCTTCAATATCTCCGGTCTTGAAATCGTGTTTGGATGATAGCGCCAGAGCTGCTGTTATAGGAGCATGGGTAGGTCTGCCGCCGGGATAGGGCTTGAAGACAACTTCAGTGATGTACCTCTTGCCCAGTTCGGCAATAGTCCTCTCGGGACTGCTGCAGGCGGAAAGACCGCGGTAATAACCACCTCTTTCGCCGAAGAAGGCATCCGGTATTCCTATCCATCCGGCTTTAGCCAGTTGAGCCGCGTTTATTCCTGTTCTTGCCTCGGTCCCCTGGTTTAGCTTACCAAAAGTACTGACGCCTTCCCACAGTCCCGAACTGCCGCCTGACATCATGCCGATGGCGATACCGAAAGCGTTCCTGAGCTGGCCGTTATTCAGCGCCAGAAGACGACCGGCTATAGCGGTAGCCCCGAAAGAGGATACCGTACCTCGCGGGCCGCCGGTACGCTGACCCATTTCCTGACCGGGCGGACCCTGGCCGGGGAGAGGACGGTCGTGAGCGTAATGAAGCCTGGCCGCAAGGTCATCTCCCACTATCAGGGCGGTAATAAGCTCCCTACCGTCTATACCTGTTTTTTCTCCGAGGGAAAGTGCGGTAAGCACAGTTGTTTCGCTGGTATGGTTGGGAATGCGTTTGCCGTCGATAATCAGGGTCAAGGGACCCCGGTCGAATCCGCGGCAGAGAACGCAGTTCACCATTGCCACATCATGTACCGGACCTCTGGCGCCGTCGCCGATAATAGTAGCCTCCGCTTTACCTCCCCAGCTTTTAACCAGCTCTACCAGTTCGCTGTTACTGGCGGCTTTTATCCCGCCTACGGCACAACCTACAGTATCGATAATACGCCAGATGGTGTTATCGATAACCTCCCGCGGTATATCCTCAAAGCGAGTATTCAGAACGTTCGTCGTTAAAGCTTCGATAATCGTCCTGCTATCTTCAATATCCATTTAATCTCCGATAGTTACAGGGCTTTTACCTTTTGTTATATACTTCGGCAACGCTTTTTCGTTCAACTC
>CAZIYN010000067.1:0-9564 GCA_964543495.1 uncultured Dehalococcoidales bacterium
GAGTTATTATTTATCCGTTCATGTTATCAAAAGAATCAGGGAATTTATAAGAGGGGGTTTAACCCCCTCTTAATGTACATTAAGGGCGGTGGGTGGGAATAGATATTTCTATAAGCGTGAGGTTCCTAAAAAACCTATTGAATGGTAAGTAAAACTGTGTTACTGTATTGGCATAGACGGGAGAGGTACAGAAAGAGAGAGATATAAGATGGCGCAAAAGCTTGAGCTTGTAAAGAATAACACGGAATCATTGCTCCTGTTCCTCATCGGACAGCAGCCGATGTACGGCTACCAGATAATCAAGGAGCTTGATAACAGAAGTCAGGGGTACTTTCAGTTCAAAGAGGGTACACTCTACCCGGCACTGCACCGTCTTGAAAAGATGAATCTTATCGAAGGAAGATGGCAGGAAAGCACGGAGGGAAGACGGAGAAGGTATTATTATATTACGGAAAAAGGTCTTAATTTGCTTGTGAGAAGAAAAAGCGAGTGGCTGGACTTCCTAAAAGCGATGAACCTGATTATTCAACCCGCAGGTAATTAATCCGGGGCAGTATTATGATATCGGCATTAAGTCAATACCTTGACAGCGTTAGAGAAAATCTCAAGCTTGACATTGTCTCCGAAGACGAAGTTATCGACGAACTTCAGACTCATATAGAAGACGAGTACCGTGAAATGAGGGAAGCCGGGCTTTCGGAAGAAGAAGCAGCTAATACCTGCATCAGGCTGCTCGGTTCCGCCAAGCTGGTAGCACGGCAGTTGTATGAAGCCCGCAGCCAGGGTACGTGGAAACAGGCAATTCTGGCATCGGTACCGCATATGCTCTTCGCTGTTGTTTTTGCACTGAACTGGTGGCAGGGTATAGGCTGGATGTCGATTACTCTGGGTATTGTCTTCGGTATAGCATTATACGGCTGGCTGCATGGAAAACCATTCTGGCTGTTCACCTGGCTGGGTTACTCGGTTTTACCTGTGCTTATAGCCGGGCTGCTCCTGCTTTATCTGCCCGAAGGATGGTCATGGCTGGCGATAATGATATATGTGCCTCTCGCCCTGTTTCTTGTGGTGTTCGTCACCATGAAGACGATTAAGAGGGACTGGCTGTATTGTCCTCTGATGATGCTGCCGGTACCGATAATTATCGGCTGGTTCCTTGCCTCGGGCAAAGAAGGACAATTTTTCGAATTCAGTTTCGACTACATCGGTTATTTCGCGCCGGCGATAGGTCTGACATTCCTTGTTCTGGCTATAACCGTTGCTACTTTTATAAGGTTAAGGCAGCGCTGGCTTAAGCTGGTACTCCTGCCAATCTCAGGAATACTTACCCTGGCTATGGTCGCTTTCTATTCCGAAGGGAGGCTAAGCCTGGCGTCATTCGTGGTCCTGATACTTATAATGGCAGGACTTCTGTTAAGTCCGGCGGTTATGGGGAAGTGGATGCGGAACGGAAAGCAGAATTCCGGCGCCGCGGACTTATAAATCGGGAAAAGTGTCTTTTTAATCCGGTATCTGGATAAACGCGTCAAAAAGTTCTATAATTATATTGATTATGAAGCACATACAGCTGAACGCTGATGTGGATTATAATACCGGAGGACGCGGGGAATTACATGAACCCGTGCTTAACTCTGGTTTCATCGCATTAATAAACTGCCTTCCAGCATTTTCAGGCAGTATGTTCTCACATTGATATCTTTCTAGAGGAAGGGTACCCGAGTTTTGATTAACGGGATTCCTGTCCTTTAAAAAATGTCATTGGGTAGGCGGAGCTGGTTGATAATTATGCCGCAATAAGGTACTGCCGAATGCGAAAGAGGGATAAAAGGAGTTAAAGGTGGAAATTAGAGTTGTCGCCGATAATATACTGAAGTCCGATGCAGATGCGGTTATTACGGGTATGTATGAGGGAACGGAAAACCTTGAAGGAGAAACACTGGCTATTGACGAGGCTCTCGGGGGTGTTATATCAGAACTGATAAAGAAGGGTGAAATAAAAGGAAAGCTTAACCAGACGATTGTTATTTACAGTCTCGGTAAGCTGCCTGCATCCAGAGTGCTGGTTGCAGGGCTGGGGAAGAAAGAAGAACTGACCATAGAGAAGATAAGAGGTGTTATAGGTGGTGCCTGCCGCCTGCTGCAGAAGCAGAAGGTATCAGATATTATTACCGGTGCGCACGGAGCGGGAGTAAACGACATTACCAGTGAGAGTGCTGCTCAGGCGATAACAGAAGGTGCTCTGCTGGGTACCTATAAATTTCGAAAGCATATGACCAAGGAAGCCGAACACGGCCAGATAAAGCAGCTCTCAATAATCGATGGCGATGCGAACAATATCTCGGCACTCGAGCAGGGTATGAACAAGGGCAGGATTCTTGCCGAAGCAACAATTCTGGCCCGTGATATGGTAAACGAACCATCCAACTTTATGACGCCGGCCGATATGGCAAAGACGGCAACGAAACTGGCCGAGACATATGGCCTTGAAGTAAGTGTCCTCGAACGTGAGAGGATGCAGGAGCTCGGGATGGGTGCATTACTGGGAGTAGCCCAGGGAAGCCAGCAGCCGCCGAAGTTTATCATCCTTAACTATAAAGGCGGAGATTCTTCTGAAATAGATATCGCTCTCCTTGGCAAGGCGATTACTTTTGATTCCGGCGGGATATCTATCAAACCGTCAGCAAATATGGAAGAGATGAAGGGTGATATGGCCGGTGGGGCTTCCGTTATTGCGGCGATGACCGCCATTGCCCGTTTGAAGCCCAGAATAAATGTGCTTGCCTGTGTTCCGGCTACCGAGAACCTGCCCAGCGGTACTGCCCTCAAGCCCGGTGATGTCCTCAAGGCAATGGAAGGAAAGACTATCGAGATTATCTCCACGGATGCGGAAGGCAGGCTGGCTTTAGCCGATGCCCTCGGTTATGCAAGAAAGCATGAAGCTAAAAGGATAGTCGATGTGGCTACTTTAACCGGGGCTATGCAGATAGCTCTGGGCAATATCTGCACCGGTGCTTTCACAAATAATCAGGAGCTGGTTGACAAAGTGATTGCCGGCGGCGAAGAGGCAGGTGAGCGTATCTGGCAGATGCCGATGTATGACGAATATAAAGAATTGAACAAGAGTGATGTGGCCGATATTAAAAACGCAGGCAGCAGGCTGGCCGGTTCAATATCGGCTGCCCAGTTCCTTGCCGAGTTTGCTGATATTACTCCCTGGGTGCACCTTGATATTGCAGGTACCAGTGATACCGATAAAACAAAGGGATACATGGTGAAGGGAGCCACCGGGACACCGGTAAGGACACTGGTAAACCTGGTGCTTTCTCTGGCGAAGTAAATACAATAAGGAGGATATGATAGATGAGAATCGAATGGTATGGACAGGCAGCTTTCTTAATTACTTCAGATTCCGGGACCAGAATTATTACCGACCCGTATACTCCCGGTGGTTTCGGCCTGAATTATAAAGATATAGGAGAATTTGCTGATATTGTTACCGTCAGTCACGACCATGCAGACCATTCTAATGTGGATGGTGTCCAGGGTAATCCTGAAGTAGTCAAGAGTTCAACCGAAGTAAAGGGGATTAAAATAAACGCAGTTGCCACGGCTCATGATGATTCCGGTGGTAGCGAGCGTGGCAGCAATACTGTCTACTGCTTCGAAGTCGACGGAATAAAGGTATGCCATCTCGGTGACCTCGGTCATAAGCTGAGTGATGAACAGGCGGCTGCTATTGGCAAAGTAGATATCCTGCTTATTCCAGTGGGGGGCAATTTTACCATCGATGCCGCGGTTGCTTCGGAAGTGGCGGATAAACTTTCACCTAAAGTAATAATCCCGATGCATTATCAGAATGAAAGGTGCCCCTCTTTCCCTGTTGCGGGAGTGGAAGGATTCCTCGAGGGGAAGGATAACGTTGCCAGGTCGGATGGGAGCGATGTCGAGTACAGGGCGAACGAGATTCCCGATGAGGTCGTGATTCAGGTGCTGAATCCTTCAAGGTAGGTTAATCCGGCGTTTATAATTTATTAAGAAAGTTGGATAAATAAGGATTGATATTCGATGCATCAGATTTCGTATTTAAGGCACCTTCGATAGTGTCACGGGCAAGGCGGGTCCTGATTAAGCCCAGCGCGTCATATCAAGTGCCGTATCCGGTTAGTACGAGCCGGGATATTCTATCCGTAATAATCAGGGGAATCAGGCAGATAAGCGATGCCGATATCATTATACTTGAAGGAGCCTCGGGCGGTGATTCTATCTACCCGATTTACCAGACCCTGGGATATGATTTTCCGAGAGTACTGATGCTTGATGTGAAAGACTGTATCTGGGTGGAGGTGGATAATCCTCTGCCCAGACCGCTGGCTGTCCCCACCTTCTGGGTACCGAATGTTATTCTATCGAGCGATTACCTGATTTCGGTATCACCTTTTAAGGTCAGTAAGGGGAAGAGTGATTTAAGTATTATGAATATGCTTTCGCTGCTCCCGCGTTCCAAGTACGGAAGCAGGGGAAATGGAGAATGGCAGACACTGTACAGTATGGGGATAGACAGGGTGATTACCGACCTGTATTTCACTTTGCCGTTCGAACTCGGTATAATAGAAGCCCGACAGAAGTTTGCAAGCCGGGACGACCCGGTACAGGGGGAAGTAGAAGAGTACGGGAAGATATTCGTGGGTGAACCTTACGAAGTAGACTATGAGGCTTCTAAGGAGCTGGGTCTGAAGACCACGTATCTTGATTTAATCAGGGAAGCCAAACTGGAATTTGAGGCTTAGGAAAGGGATTAATGACTGAAGAAGAAAAAAACGGTAACGAGGAAATATCAGAACTCTGGCATATCAATCTGGACTGGTACCAGGAGAACAGGCGGTCTTTCCATGCGCTGGCACAGAGGTGCCTGTGCGATAAATGCCGTAAGAAACTGAAGGTGGATGAAGGCGAAGTAACTCCGGGCAAGCTTATATCCGCTATAAAGGACTGCTGTTCGGAGCAGCCCGAGTTTATAACGGGTGAGTTGCCTGTTATGGAGAGTATGTTCCGGGTAATACTGGCCGGCGGTAATAAACCCCTGGATATAATTCAGATAGGGGAAGGTTTACGGAAATGGCGCGGAGGAAGTCCGGGAAGTACTCAGGGACAAATGTTGGCCCGTCTTCTCCGAAATGACCGGCACTACGGGCTAAGTCTATTTGAAGACTGAATTCAGAGGTCAGTATCTCACCGAGAAGTCCGGGTAGCTCCTGCTGTATTCCGACCATTCGACATCGACTTTATCTACTCTTGACCTTGGAGGTCCGACCTCAAGAAAGCGGATAAGCTCTTCGAGCTTGCTTTTTTCTCCTTCGGCTTCTACTTCCACAGTATTACCATCAGAGAGGTTGCGTACGCAGCCGGTGAGTCCCAGATTAACAGCCTGTTCTTTTGTGGAGGCGCGGAAGAATACCCGCTGCACACCGCCGTGAACCGTAGCCTTGAATGAAGCTAAATCAGCCATATTTAAGGAGTTATTCTTCTTGAAGTAATATTAACCAAAGCAGAACAGCAGACCGTCCTGCTTAATCCTCCTCCTCTTCCCGTACCTTCCTCTTCTTCTTAACGACTTCCACAGTCATAGGCGGTTGAATTATGGTATCGACTGTCAGTTTTTTGGTATCTTTTTTTGCTTTTTTGGGTTCTCTGTGCCTGTAATCTCTTCTTCCCATAGCGGCTCCTCTTTCGAGTAATGGGTTTGAAGCTTCTATTGAAAGTGTAGCAAAGTAATCTTAGTGTGTAAAGAGTATAGGAAGATGCTCCAGTGCCACCCGGGCAGCTTCAGCTTCCGCAGCCTTTTTACTCTTTCCGGAACCCTGGCCGAGCACGGTTTTATTCAGTCTGACCTCGACAGTGAAGACTTTACCATGGTCGGGTCCGGTCGTCCTGATTACATGATACGTCGGAGTCTGCTGCTTGATGGACTGAACCAGTTCCTGGAGCTCGGATTTGAAGTCTTTCACGGTGTTTGTATCAACTGTTTTCTTAAGGGCGGTTTTAAAAACCCTGAGGATAAATTTCTGGGCGCCGTTAATACCGCTATCAAGGAAAACGGCGGCAATCAGTGCTTCCATAACCGATGCCAGGTTTGCCTGCTTATTCCTGCCTCCGCTAAGTTCTTCGCCTTTCCCGAGGTAAAGATAGTCGCCGAGGTTGATATCCTTTGCGATGCCGGCAAGTGTTTCACGGCGGACAAGAGAAGCCCGAAGTTTGGTCATTTGACCTTCCGAGAAATCGGGATGGTCTCTATATAGTATATCGGCGATAATCAGTCCCAGGACCGCATCTCCCAGAAATTCCAGTCTTTCATTAGAGGTATAGGCGAGCTGTGGATTCTCATTCTGATATGAACTGTGTATCAGGGCTTGCTCGAGCAGTGATATATCCTTGAATGTGACCCCGATTTTATTTTGAAGATTACTTAAATCAGACAATAATTGCTTCCTTTCTGGTAATAACTCGAACTCAGCATAAACTTTGATAGGGGACGTGTCAAATGATAGTTTATTTGTTTCCAATATAACTTTAGGAGAGCGAAAGCTCTCCTAAGTTTATCTTTTACCGACGGTTTGTTACCGTCAGTTATATTTACCCGTTAACTAGCACATATTCGGGTACGTGGGATATTCTCTCTTCATCTTTTCGTACGCGGTTTTTACTCCGTCTCCGAAGATAATATCGAGCGCGTGACTGAATGATGCCGACACTTTCTTTAAAATGTTCATTAAATCTCACCTCCTTCGACTCTATCTTTCGTATCTGCCTGATGTAAATATCTTTAGATTAATTATATCTGCTTCGGCGCGTGCCGTATGTGACATAAGTAACATTCAGACGGCAAAAAGAAGCTCTTTCGATAGAGGTAAGGAGTAGAACGTTAAGATATACGCGGTCAGGTCTTCCTGGGTAACTAAATATCCGGATTCCGCCGCAACCCATCCACACGTGTTGGAGAAGTTCCCTCGATCATTGCCATATCAGGCTATTACTGTTGTTTATTATATCACAACAGGACATAATATTCAAACACGCTTTGACGCATCGCGGTTTCTAAAATAGAATGGAATTGAAATGAATAAGACGAAGAAAATCCTTCTGGGTGTTTTGGGCGTTCTGCTTATCATTCTTATCGTCCTGTACGTATCAGGCATAGGAATAATGTACCCTTCCCAGGTGGATTCTTCGATGGTTGGTACGGTACTCAAGGTCAAAGGTAAGATAACGTATACTCTGGAAAACCCGGCAGGACTGGGGGGAATCTACCTGACTCTCAGTGATAATGACGGAGATGTGGATGTGAGAATACAGGATGAAGTATGGCGGTCGTTCGATGAGGATACGAAAGCGAAGTATAGCGGGGGTAATATCGTGGTCGTCAAAGGAGTGCTTTTCTGTACAAAAGAAGCGAATATAATAATATATGGCAAGAATAGTCTGTCATCTGATACGACTTCGAAATAGCAAACCTTTATGGTATAATCGTTACTGCGCTGGGGAATAGTCTAACGGTAGGACAGCGGACTCTGGATCCGTCGGTGAAGGTTCGAATCCTTCTTCCCCAGCCAACTCTATTTCAATAACCTCACTCTATCAAATTACTTTATTAATCCATGTTTGATACCCTGACCGTCAGGTTGTGTGGACTATACAGGAAAACAACTAATGAATAATAACGGACCAGAGAGAGAACAGAAAAAACTTGAAAGAATGGCGGATTTTTTTACGGTGCGGCTCGATACCTACGAGGAGCATATGCTGAACGTAGCGGGAGAAGAGGAGTATAAAAAGTTTGCGGAGTTTGTCCCGGTAAATACGAAGAAACTGCTCGACCTCGGCTGTGGGACGGGGCTTGAGCTGGATGAGATATTCAAGCGGCTGCCGTCCGTGTCGGTTGTCGGAATAGATTTAACACAACCGATGCTCGATATATTAAGAGAAAAGCATCCTGACAGGGATATCGAGCTAATCTGCGGCAGTTACTTTAATATCGACCTTGGGGAAAATATGTTCGATGCAGCGGTCTCATTCCAGACGATGCACCACTTCTCACATGCTGAAAAGGTCGGATTATACAGGAGAATTCATAGAGCACTGAAGCCGGATGGTGTTTATATCGAAGACGACTATATAGCGTTAGACCAGTCTATAGAAGATGAACTTTATACCGAGAATTCCAGAATCCGCCGCGAGATGAATATTCTCGAAGGTGAGTATTATCACTTCGATACGCCCTGTACGGTCGAAAACCAGATTAACATGTTCAGACAGGCCGGCTTTACATCTTCCGATGTAGTGTCTCAAACGGGAAATGCAGCCTTAATGATAGCCCGGAAGTAATTACCCGCTTACGAAACGGCATCCGCAAGCGTTTTCCCCAGGCTGGACAGGATTTCCGCGTCATAATGCTCTATATTTCCCTCGTCGCAGAGAGTTGCCAGGTGCGGGTCTATGGGAATCTGACCGAGGAACGGCGCACCTGCCTCCGCGGCCAGTTCTTCACCACGGCTCTTGCCGAAAAGCTCTATTTTTTTATCTATTTCAGGCACGTAAAGGTAGCTCATATTTTCCACTACGCCGAGTACAGGCTTGTCCATCTGCTGCGCCATTCTCACCGCTTTCTTAACAATCATCTTCGTCAGGTCCTGGGGTGTGAGAACGATGACCACGCCGGAGACGGGAAGTGTCTGCATTACGGTCAGCGGAGCATCCGCCGTGCCCGGCGGCAGGTCGACGACCAGGTAATCGAGTTTGCCCCAGACCACGTCTTCCCAGAACTGGGTAATTGCCTTGCCGATAAGGGGACCCCGCCAGATTACAGCCTCTTCGTCACTCGGCAGGAGCAGGTTAATCGACATTACTTCGATGCCAGATTTCGAAAGTACCGGCAGGATACCGGTCTCGTTTCTGGCAGGACGGGAGGAGATACCGAACATCCTGGGTATACTCGGCCCGGTGATATCGGCATCGAGGATACCGGCATTATAACCGAGACGCCTGAGTGATATTGCTATGAGACCGGAGACGAGTGATTTACCCACTCCTCCCTTACCGCTCATCACGGCTATAACGCTGCCTATCTGATTCAGGTCACCGGGTGTGGCGTCAACGAATTCGATTTCTATCTCACCCTGAGTATCATCCTTTTCGATTGCTTCTTTCACTTTATTCTCAATCCAGTCCTGAGCCTCTGGAAGCAGTCCGGTAGAAGCCAGAGTAACCTTTGTTTTTCCCCCGTCTACGTTGATTGCACGTATAAGATTCATATCTTCGATGTTGCGCATAACCGCAGGAACAAGTACCCCTTTCAGGTTACTCCGTATCTGCTCTTCGGTTGACATAAATAGTCCTCCATTCAATATATGTATTTGTTATAGACTGCTTCCGCTAGTGCAGCCGTTCCATCAGGTTCGGCAGTGAGCCGGTGATATAGAGCCCGATTGCTTCACCGATGTCTTCAACGTCAGTTACGATTGTTTCGATATTTAATCTTTTCATGCTCTCATAAGCCCCCCAGCCCATGCC
>CAZIYN010000068.1:0-9389 GCA_964543495.1 uncultured Dehalococcoidales bacterium
ATCTCGTACCGAGCGTAGAAAATGGTTAAATCAGCTTGAGTCCGGGAAGGGAATTACCGAAATAGCCAGGGCAGCCGGTCGTGATATCAGAATCGTGAAGCCAAATATCGAGATCGCCCGTGAGGAAAAAAGGAGCGACGATGTAAAACACGATTTTTTACTCAACGTGTACAAGCAACATCAGGATGATCTCCTGGCTGAAGTTGGCCGGTTAAAGCATGTCGTTAATGTATACCCCCCTTCACCTGTGGTACCAGGTGATACTACCAAACGTAAAATTCATGAGGCATTAGTGGAACACCTTAAAAAATCTCCCTTACCTGGATTACTCGAATCATATGAGAATGCCCTCGTAGAAAATAATAAAGACAAAGAAAATATATTAAACGAACTCAAGAATAAAGAAAACGAAATTACCGAGGGATTACCAACAGGAATTATCACCTACCCTTGGACAAGGATAATTCTGGACGATTTGGAAGCAGGAATCCTGAATAAGGATACACCCGAAGTTGTATATGTTCCGGAAAAGCAAAGTGACGGGAAATATGAAATCAGATATGATACTTTCAATCTCACCAAATCAACTGTATCAGAGGGTTCCATGGAATCGGTGATTAATGCTCATAAAGAATTCGTTTCATATGCTCGGGGTTACGGTGAGATTTTCGATAAGCATCGCCTATTATTTAAAGAAATCGCGGATCCCATAAATGATGAATTGGATACATTAACACTCAGGAGGGCTGTACCCGGTAAATGTATTTACTGTCCGGTTTGATTAAACGGCAACCGGGCTTCAGATACGGATTTATTAGCAATAGATATTTTTATACAAGGAGGTGACGGATGAAAAAGATAGCAGCAATATTCGCCAGGGTGAGCGATCCCAAGCAGGAGGAGCCATCCCTCGACCGGCAGGTGGCTATAGTGAAAACTTGGCTGGAAGAGCAGGGATTTATAGTGCCCGAAAACAAAATCATAAAAGTGGTCTGGACTTCGAAAAAGATACTGAATTGCCCGCAGATGCAAACACTCTTAGACTGGGTCAAAACCGGTCAGGTACAGGCGGTAGGGATGACGCACCTCGACCGTTTGTCGGCCAGGCCTGCCCATATGTGTCAGATATTCGAAATGATGAAAGAGGCCAACTGCCAGTTGCTGGCCAAGGAAACCCCTTTACCTTCCGGGCTAATGGGGGAAATGCTGGCTCTGGTGATAACCCTTGGCAAGGCAATGCAGGTAGACAAGTCCGATAATGGAGCTAAAAGCGGTTTGGTCGACCGGGTAACCAGGAAAAGACTGCCGGCGACAGGACACCGCATCTACGGCTTGCAGTGGGCAGCCGTAGACCGTCTGGAGCCTGACATGGAGCGTCCCGAGCATTATGAGACTCTGAGATTAATATTCGGTATGGCGGTAAAGGGAGCCACGTATCAAGCTATTCAAAGGGAGCTCAAGAAGCAAGGAATTCCCTCGCCCAGAGGTAATCCTGAGTGGGACAGGTCCACGGTAGCATACATGGTTAACAACCCTGTCTACGCCGGTAGATACTACGGTCTTAAGAGCGAGGCCTGTGAACCGAAGGAACGAAAGGTCATCGGAGAAGGTAATACCTCAGCCAGGCGGGTACCGCTTGAAGAAGCTACATATCTGCCCGAAGTTAAGATTACAGCGCCATTAATCACCTGGGAGCAATTCCAGAAGCTTCAGGAACGTCGCCGTACAAATAAAGAACTTGCCCAGAGGAATGCCAAACGCAGCTACCTGCTGCGAGGGCTGATCATCTGTGAGACACACCGGGGCAAACATGGCGAACCCAGAAAGTATTTCGGTCAGCCCAGAAACAAGTCCTATGAATACAGTTGCCCGGTAGGAGGCTGCTCTCACCCCAACTTGAATGGACCCTGGCTTGAGAACCGGGTCAAACAGCTGATACGGTCTTTACTCAGTCTGGAGCCTGAAGAATTCTATCAGCGTATCGCCGATTACGCATCCAGGCAGGAACTGAGAGAATCCCTGCAGCGTGAACTCAAATCCCTGGATGGCAAACAAAAAAGGAATATCAATGCCGATACCGAGCTGGAGAACCGCAGTTGATGGGCCAGGAGCATCCTGAAGTATACCGGCGTTTGAAGACCAGGTACCAGACCGAGAGAAATTGGATAGAGGAACGAACCGAGGCGATTGACGAGCAGATGACTCGGTTGGATCGTGAAACCGAAGCGGTTAGGAGTTGGAAAAACATAAAAGAAAAGTACTTTTCCAGAATCGATGAGTTAACCGACAGCGAATGGAGAGAGCTCTTCATCGCGTTAAACATTGTCATCCCGATTGGTGAGGATAAAGGGACGCAGAGTGCGGATATACGCTTGTCCAGCCCTGATGCCACCATTAGCTATTACCAGGGCAAACGTGACTTCGAGGAACTACTGAATAACCGTCCGAGCTCGGCTAACATCGAGGTCAGGGTGGGATTATCTCTGGACGATAGCTATGAACCTGTAACTGATATTGTGTTTAAAGCCCCTCTCTTATTTACTCCCCTCTCCAGCCAGGAAGAATTCTCTTTCATTTTGAACGGTTCTGGCTGGAGAGGGGTTAGGGGTGAGGTATTAAACAGTTTGGAACTATACCGTTCTTTATGCAAATAAAAAACTTGTTGATTTCTGCAGAATAAGCTATTATTAGCACACTATTTGGAGAAGAAGATTGGAGATTAGGCTATGGCTAATCAGGGGAAAATACTCGATGTAGACCTTTCCAGCGGGAAAATAACCAAGAAAGATATTGAACCGGAGTTTGCTCGAAAATACATCGGAGGTCAGGGGTACAGTAACCGGATTCTGTATGATGAAGTCGGACCCGAAGTCGACCCGCTCGGTCCCGATAACCTGGTTATTTTCGCTCCCGGCACTTTCACCGCTTCACAGATACCTTCAACCTGCCGGACGGAGCTGACGAACAGGCACCCGCAGACAGGGACTATCGGCTCCGGCAATACCGGCGGTTTCTGGGGAATGCAGTTGAAACGCGCCGGCTACGATGTCCTCATTGCAAGAGGACAGTCGGAGAAACCCGTCTACCTCCAGATTAACAACGATGATGTCGAAATTAAGGACGCTTCCCACCTCTGGGGAAAAGATATCTATGAGACAACACGTATCTTGGAGAACGAGACTTCCCACAAAGTCCCGGTGATAGCAATCGGTCAGGCCGGCGAAAATCTCGTTCCCTGTGCCTGCCCCATTACCACCTACCATCACGGTGCTAACAGGACAGGCGGCGGTGCCGTTATGGGAGCTATGAAACTGAAAGCAATTACCGTCTGGGGCACAAAAGCCTCCAGACCGGCAAAGCCCGATGAGTTCCAGAAAGCCATGGATGAGATGAGAAAGCGCCAGGACCTGAGCTGGGAGGCAATGAGAAAACCGGGCAGTTATACAGGTGGCGGGGATGCCGTGGCACGGTATTTAGAAAGGGGCGGTCTAAGGGTAAAGAACTATCAGTCGAACTACCTGCCGAATTTCGCTGAGACCCGGGGAGCCGCGGTAGCCCGGTCATATTCCACAGATGAACGGAGCTGTAATGCCTGTCCTCTGAACTGCTTTGACATAGGAGTGGTGAAAGAAGGTAAGTATGCCGGGACCTGGGTGGCAAGACCCTCCTTCGCCGGTGTTACTGTTGCTTTCGGCGCTGCCTGCGCCATCGATTACTTCCCCGCAATATTGAAATGCAAAGAGCTATGCCAGAGATACGGTATGGACTATGTCAACATATCCGGGACGCTGGCTTTCGCAATGGAGCTTTTCCAGAGAGGTATTATCACAGAGAAGGATACGGACGGACTCGACCTTACCTGGGGAAATGATGATTCCGCCGTGGAAATGATACGGAAAATAGCTTTTAAAGAGGGATTCGGAGAAGTTCTGGCAGAAGGCAGTGTAAAGGCGGCAGCGATAATCGGTAAAGGAGCCGAGAAGTATGTAATGACTTTAAAGGGCATGGAAGTAATGGCCGGTGACCCGAGGTCGCACCAGAAAATCTATGTCCTTTGTGATATTACCAATCCGAGAGGTGGAGATAATATCAAGGGCGGACATAACGCGGTCGACCCCGATATATACGATCCCAACTGGTGGATTGATGAATTCGATATGTTCGATAACGTTAAGAATAAAATCTTCAAGACGTCGCCGGAGGAGGTTTCCTCCAACTGGGAAGGCAAAGCCCTTTATACCAAGTGGCTTCAGGACCTCTACCAGATTCAGAATGCACTCGGAATGAACATGACGGGACGGCACGTAATAGGCCCGAACAGTCTCTCGAAGCTTTACTCGGCTTATACCGGTTTAGATACCTCTCCGGAAGAAATTATGAAGTCCGGTGAAATGGTCTTCAACCTGTTTAAAGCTTACGCCGTCAGGGACGGACAGGGCAGGAAAGACGATAATATGGCGGACAGGTTTTACGAGGAACCCGTTCCGGACGGTCCCCTTGCGGGTTCTGTACTGGAAAGAGAAACGATTGATAAAGTACTCGATGAATATTATGAGGTCAGAGGCTGGGATAAAAAAACCGGCACTCCCATCAGGGAAAAACTCGTAGAATTGGGGCTCGGTGATGTAGCCGATGACCTGGCCAAACGGGGAAAAATATCCTAAACAATCCACCGAATTCACGATGAAAAGAGGAAGAGAAATGACTTTGCATGGATATGGGAAAATACTGGATGTCGATTTAGCCTCCGGAACGATAGAACAGAAAGAAATCGAACCTGAATTCGCCAGAAAATACATCGGCGGCGTGGGATTCGGCAGCAAGTTTCTATTCGATGAAGTGGGTCCGGATGTCGACCCGTTAAGTCCCGAAAACATCGTTATCTTCTCGAATGGTCCCCTCACCGGCTCGAGAGCTCCTGCCGGAAGCCGGATTGAAATAACCACCAAGCACCCCCTGACAGGAGGTATCGGCACCGGAAATTCCGGAGGAGTATGGGGAGGTATACTGAAGCAGGCCGGTTTTGACGTAATAATATTAAGAAACGAATCCGAAAAGCCTGTATACCTGTCTGTTAATGATAATGAAGCGGAGTTAATAGATGCCAGCAACCTCTGGGGTAAGGATTCACGGGAAGCAACTGAAATTATTGAGCAGGATTTACCCGGCAAGTCTGCGGTAATAGCTATCGGTCAGGCCGGCGAAAACCTGGTCAGGTTCGCCTGCCCGTTAAATGACTATTATCACGCTGCTGGCAGATGCGGCGCCGGAGTGGTAATGGGGGCGAAGAAGGTTAAGGCGGTTGCAGTGCGGGGAGCCAAGGCCGCCCCGGAGCCAGCCAGACCGAAAGAATTTCAGAAGGCTGTGAGGGAAGCCAGAGAGCGTTTGCGGGAAGCCGATAAAGCGTTTTGGGCTACGGGTCCCCATGATATATTGAGGGGAATGATGATAGGCGGGAAATTAAGCGTGACGCAAGAGGTAGTTAAGCAATATGTTACCCGGAGAGGTACCGCCTGTTATGGATGCCCCGTAACCTGCTACAACGGTATAGCGGAGGTGAAAGAGGGCAAATATGCCGGATTAGTAATGGCTAATGCTGAGCGTTCGGCAATCGTAGGTCAATTCGGCGGGCAGCTTGGTATCGATAACCTACCGGCGATATGGAAATGTAAGGATTTATGTAACCGGTACGGAATGGACTTCTATACGGCATCGGGAATCATCGGTTTTGCAATGGAGCTGTACAAACAGGGCATAATCAGTAAGAGCGATACTGATGGTCTGGACCTTGTCTGGGGCAATGAAGATGCCATCATAGAGATGCTGAGGAAGATAGCTTTCAGAGAGGGCATTGGCGATGTTCTCGCCGAAGGTAGTGCTCGGGCATCTAAGAAAATCGGCAGAGGAGCCGAGGAATATTCGGTAACGATAAAAGGAATGGATGCCGGCAGCGGACCCAGACTCTTCGGAGGAGAGATTAGCTTTCCTTTCCTGGCAAACTTAACCAATCCCAGAGGTGCAGATATCATAAAGACTACCCACCACCACGGTAATCAATATAACCCGAACTGGTGGTCCGAGCAGCATGATATGCCCGAGGATATGAAGGAAAAGATATACGGCAAACCGCCGGTGGAACTCGTTACCTCGCATGACGGACTGAAGTACATGTACAAATGGTTCGAAGACATGCACTCTCTCGGTGATTCTATGGGAATTTGTTTCGTGGCAACACATATGCGTATAGCATTCGGGCCAACCTACTTGAACAATTTGTACTCGACTTACACCGGTTTTGATACGACCCCAGAAGAATTAATAACGACTGCAGAAAGACTTTTCACCATGTTCAAGGCATATATCTTCAGACAGGGCTTGAACAGGAAGGACGATAACTGGCCCGACAGGTTTTACGAGGAACCGATGAAGGACGGACCTTCCAAGGGGATGGTGCTTCCCAGGGAAAAAGTGGACAGACTTCTGGACGACTATTACGAACTGAGGGGCTGGGATAAAAAGACCGGTGTTCCGACTATGAAGAAACTGAAGGAACTCGGACTGGACGAAGAAGCCGCCGAACTGGCGCGGTATGGCAGACTGCCGTAAGAATGCCCCTTCGTAGTCAGTGTTAATTTTCAGAATGACAGGAGGTCTAAATGCGACCGTCGTACCCCAAACTGTTTGAACCCGTAAACATTGGAAAAATAGAGATAAAGAACCGGATAGCTATGGCACCGATGGGTGTGGTCGGCCTGATAAATCCGGATGGCAGTCTTACACAGCGTGTTGTGGACTACTATGTGGAAAGAGCAAAAGGAGGGACCGGCCTCATAATAACCGCTGTTTTTAAAGTTGAATGCGATATCGATACCATGGGCGGTTTGGCCCACACCCTCACACCTGCGGCGCGTATACCTCTGAGGGAAATGTGCGAGCAAATCCATGCCCTGGGAACGAAGATATTCATTCAGCTTACTGCAGGATGGGGTCGCGTCGCCCGTGTCATGGGTCCTAATGCCAAGCCGGTATCGGCTTCCGTCCTGCCCGATTACTGGAATCCGAATATTATCTGCCGGGCGCTGGAAACAGAGGAAGTGGAAAAGATTGTTGCCGCGTTCGGTTTTGCCGCGGAAATGTCCGCTAACGCCGGCGTGGATGGTGTCGAGCTTCACGGACACGAAGGCTATCTCTTCGACCAGTTTACCACCGCCTTCTGGAACAACAGGACGGACAAGTACGGCGGAGACCTCAGACAGAGACTCACCTTCCCTGTCGAAGTGCTGAATACCATCAAGAACAGAGTAGGAAAAGATTTCCCGGTGCAGTACCGGTTCGGATTGAAGCACTATATCAAGGGGCTTAATTCGGGAGCATTGAAAGGCGAGCAGTTCACGGAAGCAGGCAGGGATATTGAAGAAGGTCTTGAAATGGCTAAACTGCTTGAAGAAGCCGGCTTCGATTCCCTGCACGTGGACGCCGGCTGTTATGATAGCTGGTACTGGCCGCACCCGCCCGCTTACCAGGAGCACGGCTGTATGGTGGATATGGCGGCGATGGCTAAAGAAGTGGTAAAAATCCCGGTAGTAGCCGTCGGCAGGCTCGATATCCCGGAACTGGCCGAAAAAGTGATAGCGGACGAAAAAGCGGATATGGTTGCCATCGGCAGGGGGCTCCTTGCCGACCCCTACTGGCCCATCAAAACGGCGGAAGGAAGGACCGATGATATCCGCCCCTGTATGGCATGTCACGATGGCTGTATCGGCAGGTTCGGTCGCGGACCTCTCTCCTGTGCGGTCAATCCCGCCGTGGGCAGGGAGAACCAGTACCGCCTGACTCCAGCGGACGAAAAGAAAAACATTATGGTCGTGGGCGGAGGAATATCCGGCATGGAGGTCGCCAGAGTAGCCGCTATCCGGGGCCATAAAGTAACTCTCTATGAAAAGGGTAAAAGACTCGGAGGTCACCTCATAGAAGCGTCCGTGCCCGATTTCAAGAAAGACCTGGTAAGACAACTCGAATGGTATGAACGCCAGCTTGAAAAAGTCGGTGTGGAGGTTAAACCGGATACCGAAGTATCCGCGACCCTCATAGAAAAAGAGACTCCGGATATTGTGGTCCTTGCCACCGGCTCCGGTGTCTATATCCCGGATGTACCGGGTATTAATAAAGAAAACGTAGTAACCTGCATCGACCTGCTTCTCGGCAGAAAAGAGGCCGGAGAGAACGTCATTGTAATCGGCGGCGGACTGATAGGCTGCGAAACGGCTCTATGGCTGGCTCAGAACGGAAAAAAAGTCACCATCGTGGAGATGTTGCCCGACCTGCTGCTCAGCAATCCTCCGATACCCCACATGAACCGGTTAATGCTCCTCGACCTGCTGCCGTTCAACGGAGTGAAGATAGAAACGAATACCCGCCTTGAAGAAGTAACCGGCGAAGGTGCCGTAGTCAGCAGCGAGTCCTCCGGGAAGAGGCTGATTAAAGCCGATACCGTGGTGCTGGCATCTGGACTGGTCTCGGATAACACTCTGTATAAGGAGCTGACTGATAAGGTTGCCCGACTGTACGCGATAGGCGACTGCCGTGAGCCGCGCAACATTATGGGAGCCGTCTGGGACGCCTTCGAACTGGGACGCACGATATAGTAATCAATATTGTCATTGCGAGTCCGCCTCTGGCGGACGTGGCAATCTCTATCAATCTATAGAGATTATCACCTCATACTTCTCTGAGGTCTTTACCTGCTTGAAGCCTTATCTGAAAAAGGCTTCATATCTTTTACGACATATCCAAGACCGAGTTCCTCCAGCTTTTTCTCGCTCGGGATACCGTTCTCAGTCCACCCTCTGAGTTTGTAATATTCATCCAGGAACTTATCGAGTGCCCTCACCATCTGCCCTTCGCCTTCCGCGTTTCCCGTGTTCAAAACCGGCTCGGTCTGTACCCGCTGAGGCAGAGTATCATGCCGGCGGTCGAATCCTTCACGCACGTTGAAAGCCCGGTCCATGTTAACGATTCTCTCACCCACCGTATTTATATAGTCCCAGTCCCCGAACTCTTCGATACCCGTGGCGGCAGCCAGCATTTGAGGGAAAAGTGCCTGAATCCAGCCGCCGTGGTTCTCGGCGAAAGCGCAGAGAATGCCGGTTTCCCTCAAGGCCGTTCGGTGCTGGTTGTAAATCACTATATCCGCCTTATCATCCTCGGCAAAGCGGTCGACTGCCCTGGGTACCGGGCTGCCCATTTCCTGGAAGGCTAGAGAGCCGTTTCCGTGACTCCCGCCGATACTCGATGTCGCGTACCCGAATCCTGTAGCTTTCAGCCCTCTTGGTTCATAAGCCGGCAGTTCCAGCCCCTTGATATGCATGGCATAGAACTCGGAGCCTTTA
>CAZIYN010000069.1:0-9376 GCA_964543495.1 uncultured Dehalococcoidales bacterium
GAAAGAGCTTCCGCAGGGGCAGCGTTGTTTTGAATACTACCAGGGCGATAATCAGACCGAGTAAAGTCGAAACAGCTGCCGCCCCGCAGGCGACCAGAGCACTGCTCCATATAGTGCTGTAAAAGTGCGGTTTCGTAAAAACGTCTACATAGTTACCGAAACTTACCTGCCCGTCCACCAGGAAACTTTTCTGGAGCACGCTGAAGGTAGGATAGACTACGAAGATACAGAGCAATGTCAAAAAGATTGCCGGTAGTATATATTTCTTCCAACGCATTTATATTCTCACAATGGCATCACTCCATACACCCGGAGCCGGGTTAAAATTGCTCCAGGTGTATGGTTTCTGCAACGGGTTCTTATTATTGGTACTGTGGATAACGATTGTTAAACTCTTCTATTACCCTGTCACGTTCATTGCCCCACTTTATATGGTCGTAGGCAACAAGATTAAGGTCGGAAAGCTTGGGCACGCCCTCTATAGTCTCGATATCCGTGGTGGGTACACGGGGGCTTGCCTGCATCAGTACTTTTTGTCCTTCCTCCGAGAGGCACCAGTCGACGAATTCCCTGGCGTTTTCGGGGTGCCTGGCGCCATTGATAATTGCTACCGGTGAAGGCCAGGCAAGGACGCCGTCGGAAGGGAATACGGGTAGCAGCGAGGCATCGGGATTATTCAGAGGCAGGTTATGAGGGTCGGGCACAATACCCACGGTGAACTCTCCCGCCATAGCCAGTTTGCCGGGAGCCGAACCGCTTTTTTCCAGGAAAGGAATATTCTCATACATCTTATCCAGGAAATTCCATCCCTCTTCTTCGCCGAATACCTGTAATATCCCGGATACGGTGGTATAGGCCGTCCCGGAAGTATTGGGATTGGAAGCCATAAGCTCGTCTTTCAGAGAGCTGTCAGCCAGGTCGGTCCATATTTCAGGCGTAATCACGTCTTTTTCTGTCGCCCGGTCAGGATTAACGAGGAAACCTACGATAACAAGAGAAAGTCCGGTCCAGTATCCGTCGGGGTCTTTGAAAGCCGGGTCAACTTTGCCGGCGTTTGGTGACTTGTATGCGGTAATCAGGCCTTCTTCCTTTGCCTTGATAAAGGCATCCGAGCCCCCGCCGAACCAGATATCGGTCTGTGGGTTTTCTTTCTCGGCTTGAAGTCTTGTAAGGACTTCTCCGGATGACATCGTCAGCAGTTCCACTTTTATACCCGTCGCTTCTTCAAATGCGGCGGCAATGATATCCGGTCCGCCATAAGCTACATACATGCTAAGTACTTTTTCTTCTTCTTCCTGCTCTTCCACGTCACCGCCGCAGGCGGAAAGCGGCAGTATCGTGAACACCATAATCGTTGCTATGAGTATAGAGAACCATTTGGTTTTTATCTTCAATTGAATATTCCCTTTCTACTTTATTTCGTCCGTTTTCTATTCAGGTAATCGAGAAGCCGTTCGCGGGTGCCCAGAGCCTCTCCATAATCGTCCAGCTCAATCGTCCACCATCGGCATCCGGTTTTCATCAGGCGGTCTATGACTGCCTTAAACGGGGTTATATCCTCGATAGGATAGTGGCGGTCTTCTTCCTTGCCGTACATGTGGACTTCTTGCAGTCGTTCTCCGAAGAGCTCCAATATATCCGTTACCGTTGTTTCACCTTCTTTAACAATCTCAGAGGAGACGGCATGGCCCATATCCAGGGTAATCATTGCCCCCGAGGCCGATGCCCAGGCAAGAATGTTGTCGGGATTGCTGGAAGGACCGCTCCGCAGATTTTCCAGGCAGACGGTAATTCCGGCTTTGTTGCCGTGTTCGACTAGGCGCGTCAGGTTATACACCGCTGTCTGCGAATCGAACGGTATCGCCTTGGAAAGGTTCAGGTGAACGGTGATAACCGGCTTGCCCAGAACGGCGATAGAGTCGATGGCGCGAGTATGTACCCGGAGTGCTTCCTCGGCTTTCCCGGAGTCGGCATTGCCAAGTTCGAAATCGAAGAACCGGGTATGGAAGCGCACCGGAACACCTTCATCCGTAAAAGGTTTAACATGTTTGGATATATACTCCGGGTGGAGCGGGTCAGGTGTATATTCGAGGGCAAAGGCGTTGTCTTTAGCCCACAGGAATCTCTCCGGAAATTCATCGGCCCGGACCGAAAGAGCTATGGTCAGGATTCGTTCCTGCCCGTCTTTCCCGGATTTACCGTTTTCTGAATGAATGGGTACCTGACCACGGTCAGGTGACAGATATGGTGGCTCAAAAAGCATTCGGCTCCTTCCATTAAGGCGTATTTACCTGACGTGACGTATAGAACCTTAACGGAACGGGCCGGCTGTGAGTTATCGCAGAGTAGGTGCCGGGATAACGTCGCCAGATTCCATCGCGCCAGGTGTGTGGTGTGGATGCACAACGCGCATCAGATTATAAGATCATGTACGGCGGTGAAATCTTATCACAACGCTACCCCCTTTCCATTACTTGACTGGTACGGTGCAACCGTACTCGACGGTATTATACAATATAGGAAGTCCGTTAACAAGCGGGAGCGGCGAGGTTTGAGCAGTCTCTGTTGAAAAGTGAAACGGCCTTTGCTATAATTCCCGTTGGATTTGTTTCAGCCGATTTTCTATAGAATCAACGATTATTAACTGAAATTCCGGTGGATTTGGATTGCGCAGAACAATTATCACTGATAGAACTTATTTTGAATAAGCCCGGGTGAGGGCTTTTTTTATATCTTTTGAGAGGAAGAATTCAGCATGGCAACAAGTATAATATCAGTAAACGGAAAAGAGATAATATTTATTGAAGGACAGACTATACTGGAAGCGTGTCAAAAGGCTGGAATCTATATTCCCAGCATATGTAGTTACCGCGGTCTAATTCCCCTTCCTGAAATCGTGCCTGATATGGCTTGCCAGCTTTGCCTGGTTGAAATCAATGGCAGGATTGTACTCGCCTGTGATACGAAGGTGGAGAATGGCATGAAAGTCGAGACCTCTTCTGATAAAGTCAAAGCGCTTGTGAAAAAGAATTTATACGAGATACTTCGCAGATATCCCTGTGAACGGTTAGTGGAAGGAGAATTAAAAGAAGCAGTAGAATATGCGGGAATAAAAGAATTTCCTGAAACTCTTCCCAAGAAGCTGCCGGTAAGAGAAGATAATCCGTTTTTCGTTCGCGACCATAATTTATGTGTAATGTGCGAACGCTGTATAAGAGTTTGCGATGATATCAGGTATACCGGTGTCATAGGACCTGCCTATCCGTGCTACAGGGAGTGTCCCGCCGGTATAGATATACCCAGGTACATCCGCCTCATTGCGAGAGGACGCCCCGGTGCTGCCCTGGGTGTAATACGGGAGAAAGTACCTTTCCCGGGTGTACTCGGGAGAGTCTGTGTTCATCCTTGTGAAAGTGCTTGCCAGCGCGGGCTTGAAGTGGATGACCCACTGAATATCCGTATGCTGAAACGTTATGCCGCTGATAATGGTGATGATTCATGGAAAAAACTGTCAAAGAAACTGCCGGCAACAGGTAAGAAAGTTGCTGTAATCGGTTCAGGTCCCGCCGGGTTGACCGCAGCTTATTACCTTGCCAGGCTCGGACATAAAGTCACGGTATTCGAAGCTCTGCCTGAACCCGGGGGGATGATGATGGTAGGCATACCGGCGTACCGTCTGCCGAGAAATATACTTGTGGATGAGATACAGGTAATTAAAGACGCCGGTGTTGAAATCAGATTGAACACCAGGATTGAATCTCTTAAGTCACTTTTCGAGGACGGATATGATGCTGTCTTTATCGGAGTAGGTGCTCATAAAGGGATGACGCTGGGAGTAGAGGGAGAAAAACTGCCCGGGATTATTGATGCTGCCCAGTATTTAAAACATGCGAACCTCGGTGAAGAGGTAGAAACAGGAGAAAGAGTCGGCGTTGTAGGTGGTGGTAATGTAGCTATTGATGCGGCGCGTATAGCACTCCGTCTCGGAGCTAAACAGGTTACGATATTTTACCGGCGTACTCGTGCCGAAATGCCTGCAAATCCGGAAGAAGTGGAAGCAGCTATCGAGGAAGGTGTCGAAATACTTTACCTGTCTGCTCCCTCGGAAGTAAAGCGTGATGGTAACGTATTGAAACTGGATTGTCTTCGTATGGAGCTGGGAGAGCCGGATGAAAGCGGTCGCAGGAGACCGGTACCGATAGAGGGCAGCAACTTTATTACCGAACTGGATACTCTTATAGCTGCTATCGGCCAGCGTCCTCACATTCCTGAAGCTTTCGATGTAGAACTCGGACGCAGTGACGTAGTAGTAGTATCCGATAATATGATGAGTAAAAAAGACGGCGTATTTGCCGGAGGAGATTGTGTCAGAGGACCCGCAACGGTTATCGAAGCTATAGCAGATGCCAGGAAAGCAGCGGAAGCGATTGACCTCTATCTCGGGGGTAAAGGAGATATTTCGGAATCGTTTGTATCGAAAGAAGAAGCGGAAATATTACTTGAAACCGGGTTGGTAGAAGAAAGAGCATCCGTTTTTACTTACCTGCCACCTGAAGAGAGAGTAAACAGCTTTGATGAAGTTGAGTACGGAATGACACGTGAAACAGCTGAAGCTGAAGCTCAACGCTGCCTGAAATGTTATGCTATAACTCCTCAAGATGAACTGACACTGGATGAAGCTAATTGCCAGTTTTGTGGTGCCTGTGTGGATGCCTGCCCTGCCGGAGCACTTGTTGAAAGCAGTTATCAGGAGGCAGGTATACCGGACAGAACCGTTATCACGATATGCCCGTATTGCGGTGTAGGTTGCCAGCTTAAACTTGATATAAAAGGAGAAAAAATCATCAGGGCGTATCCCGATTCAAACGGTCCCGCAAATAAGGGGCAGGCGTGCGTTAAGGGTAAGTTCGGTCTCGACTTTGTAAACAATTCTGAGAGACTTACCGTACCGCTTATACGTGACGGTGAAAAAGGCGAAGGCAAGTTCAGAGAAGCGAGCTGGGAAGAAGCTCTCGACCTCGTTGCCGAGAATCTCTCGAAGATTAAAAAAGAGTTTGGGCCGGACAGCCTGGCTTTCCTTTCATCTGCAAAATGCACCAATGAAGATAATTACGTGATGCAAAAATTCGGAAGGGCGGTGATAGGCACAAACAATATCGACCATTGTGCCCGACTCTGACATTCACCCACGGTGGCCGGTCTGGCCGCCACATTCGGCAGCGGGGCAATGACTAATTCGATATCGGAAATAAGGAATGCGAAGTGCATTTTCATAATCGGTTCGAATACTTCCGAGAGCCATCCGATAATCGCTCTCGAAGTTATGAATGCCGTCAGGAATGAAGGGGCAAAACTGATTGTCGTAGACCCGCGTAAAATCAGAATGACGGAATTCGCGGATATCTGGATGCAGGAAAAACCGGGTACGCATGTCGCTCTAATCAACGGGAAACTGAACGTTATTAACTCCGAGGGTCTTTACGATGCCGATTTCGTCGAGAAGCGTACCGAGGGATTCGAGGAGTTGAAGGAATCCGTTAAAGAATACACACCGGAAGCAGTAAGTGAGATTACAGGCGTCCCCGCCGATGATTTAAGGGAAGCAGCCCGTATGTACGCATCGGCGGAGACTTCGAGTATTTTGTATTGTATGGGCATCACCCAGCATACCACGGGCACCAACAACGTAATGGCTCTGGCTAATCTGGCTATGGTGACGGGGAATGTCGGCAAAGAGAGTACGGGCGTTAATCCGTTACGCGGACAGAACAATGTCCAGGGCGCCTGCGACCTGGGTGCTTTGCCGAATGTCTTTACCGGGTATCAGTCTGTAGCCGACGATGCTATACGAAGTAAATTCGAAGAAGCCTGGAAGGCAACTCTTTCTCCCACACCCGGATTGACCCTCGTTGAGATGATGCACAAGGCCGAGTCAGGCGAAATCAAGGGTATTTACGTGATGGGAGAGGACCCGATTATCTCCGACCCGAACAGCACGAAAGTGATAGAAGGTCTTAAGAACCTGGATTTTCTTGTCGTGCAGGATATTTTCATGAGCCAGACGGCTCAATATGCGGATGTCGTTCTTCCGGGTGTCAGCTTTGCCGAAAAAGACGGTACTTTCACCAATACAGAGCGTCGTGTACAGAGAGTCAGAAAGGCGGTCGAACCGGTCGGAGACAGCAAAGTCGACTGGGTTATTATCTCCGAGATTGCCGGTAGAATGGGTTACCCTATGGAGTATGAGAGCGCCAAAGAGATAATGGAAGAGATAGCTGCCGTAACCCCGATTTACGGTGGTATCAGCTATGACCGGATTGAGGATGTAGGCCTGCAGTGGCCCTGCCGCACCGCCGATGATACGGGAACAGGATATCTGCATGAAGGGCAGTTTTCCCGCGGACTGGGAAAGTTCCAGTCTACACCCTATGTGGAAGCTTTTGAACTGCCTGATGAAAGCTATCCCCTCATTCTTTCAACGGGAAGAATTTTATTCCAGTATCACGGTGGAAATATGAGCCGGCATTCGAAGGGGCTTGATGAAATCAGGCCGGAAGCTCTGGTGGAGATTAATCCCGAGGATGCTGAAAAGATGAAAATCTCCGATGGAGACGTGGTCGAACTCACCTCCAGACGCGGCACGATTGTCTCCAGAGCGAAGGTAACCGATAAATCTCCTGTGGGAGTTGCTTTTATGACTTTCCACTATAAGGAAGCCCCGGTAAACAGGCTTACTGTCGACGCTCTGGACTCGACAGCGAAAATTCCGGCGTATAAAGTGAGTTCGATAAAAATTAGTCCTGTTGCTGGCGCGAGTAAAAAATAAGCTGAATCACAGGCGACCGTTTTGGAAAAGGGGATTGCTACCGGCAATTCCCTTTTTAATACTTTCGGGGAATTGACAGGCGTGCAATGTGATTGTATGCTCAAACTGAAAATATTTTTAATCAAAGACAGAAAGTAACAGGTTGAAAAAGAGGCTAATATACGGAAGAGCCGCTCTTCTGGCATTTTTTATTCTGGCAGGTTGTATTTTTCCTGTCAGCAGCAGTCCGGGAGCAGTTATGACAGGACTGTCCTCGGTCGGTGTTCTGTACGCACCTGAAACTAGACCTGACCTTATTGTGCAATCGGTTACCTGGTCACCTCAGAATCCCTCTAAAGACGATATTATCACTATCAGTGTCACGGTCAAGAACCAGGGAGAGACCTTATCGATATCGTCCACGGTACGTCTCTATGTCGATGGCTATCTGAAAAAGGAAGTATTTCTTGAGAGTCTGGATGCAGGAAACACTGCTGTTAAAGAATTCACCTGGGTTGTCCAGCAGGGTTCCCAGGTATTTAAAGTGGTAGTGGATGAAGAAAATACGGTTATAGAGAGCAATGAGGCCAACAATGAGAGTAGTTTTTCCATATCCCCGCTTACCCCGGACCTGGTTGTCCAGAGCATAAGCTGGGACCCGATTGCTCCGATAACCGGTGAAAATGTTACTTTCGCATTAATTATACGCAATCAGGGTAACGGTAACGCAGTGTCATCGTTTGGTTATTTTTATATCGACGGTACCCGGCAGAGTACGGTGACTTTTGATGAGATAAACCCGGGAGAAATATATACGGAAACTTACGAGTGGACGGTTAAATCTGGCGAATATCCTTTACGATTTGTAATCGATCCTAATAACAGGATTATTGAGAGCGATGAGGATAACAATGAATTGAGCGTGGATTTTACGCCTATTATTCCAGACCTCTATATAAAAAGTTTTAACTGGTCACCACCCACCCCGTCTGTCGGGGAAACAGTTAATTTCACGGTTACGGTTGGTAACAAAGGACGTTCCATGGTTCTCGATTGTCCTTTTTCCTTTAAGATAGAAGGCCAGACTACGCTTATGGATTCGGCGAAAAATATTTCACCCGGCGGTTCAGATTCCGTAGTAATACAATGGGAGGCCGAACCCGGCGTCCATACAATCAGCATTTATTTAGATCCGTTAGAAAAAATCCCTGAACTATCTGAAACCGACAATGAGATAACGATGTTAAATGCGTTGAATGTTATTTGTGCTGACCTTACTATTGACCCGGTGACATGGTTGCCGGATAAACCGTCACCAGGCGATACTCTTACCTTCACGGTGACGGTAAGGAACCGCGGGTATGCAGAGACTATCACTACGCGCCTGAATTACTATGTGGACGGTGAGAGAGCGGATTCCATAGTTGTAAAGTCTCTTACATATGGAAATATTCAGTCAAGCACATTTACCTGGGTTGTCGAAGAAGGTTCTCATACCTTCAGGTTTGTTGCAGACTCGAATAACGCCGTAAGGGAAAGTAATGAGGATAACAACGAAAGTATTGTTGTCTATCCGGTTCCGCCGGACCTGTACGTAAAAGATATTGCACTATCACCCGAAGAGCCGGCGGAAAGCGATAACGTGACATTTACGTTTTCACTTGAAAATATAGGAGGTGTTGCTGCTGGAAATGTCACGGCTGCCTTCTATATCGATGAAGTTTATATCGGTTACATATCCGGAGGACAGATTGAGGCGGAAAATACGGCAAACCTGACTTATATCTGGGCGGCTGAATTTGGGGACCACGACTGCATGGTAATTATCGACCCGTTTAATCGGCTTGTTGAAACCAATGAAGACAATAACGAGAGGACATTTACTTTTTCCGTCGGTGAAAAACGCATATCCTCGGATTCCGACGGCTCTGACGGGTCTGATGCAGGACCCGGTAGCGGGACCGATGTGTTTGTCCAGAATCCCGGTAAGGTAGACGAAGAGGAAATGAAGACAAACATCTGGTTCTACTCTTTGTTAGCCGGGGGTATTCTGATACTCCTGAGCTATATTTTCTATGAATATAAACGCCGGCAGTCATAAACAGGTGCGGTTAACGTTTCATCCGTTACATATGATAAACCTGCCTTCATAAAACGTTAACCCGGATACCAGTCACTATTGACAAATTCGCGAAATTATTCTATACTCCCGCTGACGACTGGGAAAGCATATCTATGGGAAAGTTTCTAACTACAGGTGCTATGTCTGCTGGCACGTCACAAGAAAAGCATCGGCTGACTGTTATTGTAGATAATGGTTAACGCCGATGTTTTTGCTATGGAGATTTTATCCCTGTATCTGGATTCTTCTCATTGGTAAGCATAATCCGAAGATATAAACATCATCATTTTTAATTGTATGCAACAGGTGTCCGGGCTATCAGGTCAAAGGAAATGCCTGTAGAAATCTATATAACGAGTATTACACCACGTAATGCCTTGATAGAGTCCGTAATGGCGGACAATCCAAAGAAGATGGAGGAAAAGTAATGGCGAAAAAGGTTCTATGGT
>CAZIYN010000070.1:0-7679 GCA_964543495.1 uncultured Dehalococcoidales bacterium
GCTTTACCTCGTAGCTGCCGTTTTTAAGTTCTTTCTCCGCCCTCATAGCATACTGGACCTCGGTAAACAGGACCAGACCGCTGCCTTCGAATGTCTCTTTGCTTTTTCGTTTGAAAAATGCCATATTATTCTCTATGCCGTTTTTTCTCTCATCAGGAAACCTATTGCCACACAGAACACCAGTCCTATTATAACCGCAACCGGACCGAAAGTGCCTACGCCCTTCGGGCTGGAGGCGAGCAGGAAATTATGGGCTAGAGCGGCGCCGGCAATATAACCGAGGACTGTCATAGCGGCGTCGGTATTGCCTTCCCCCGAGAGTATGAGGTTGCGCAGCGGGCAGCCGCCGAGCATCGTCGCTGCCAGTCCGAGCAGGCTCATACCGAAGAAATTCCAGACGTGATTGTCATGAGCTACCGGCTGACCGGCGAAACCCCAGCTGTAAATACCTTCGGCACCGAAGTTGCCGAGGGCGTAATTGGTAACGAGCGCGGCAACGAAGAAAGCGATAACGCCGCTGAAAAGATAAAAGTCTTTGACCAGGAAAAGGTCACGCCAGCCGCCGACAAAGCACATGCGTGTCCTCTGGGCGAGGAAACCGACTGCCAGACCAACCACGACCGCGATTCCAATCGATACCGCCATTGCTCCCGGTCCGCTTTCACTGGCGAAGATGAAACCGGGTTTTACGATAGCCAGGACCAGCAGTCCCACAATGAGTACCGGCAGAATCCAGCCGGCAACCGGGTGCATCTTTGTTGCACGTCCCAGGTTGAAGCCTCTCTTCAGAAAGATTACGCCTGCAGCTATACCGGCGACCATTCCTGCCAGACCGACGATGCCGTTAAGGTCGCCACCGGCGATACGAAGCATCATCCTGACAGGGCAGCCCAGGAATACAAGAGCGCCTATCATGACAAAAGCACCGAGTACGAAGCGGACGATAGGCGAAGAGCCGCCCGTAGACCGCCATTCCTTGAAGGCAAAGGCGGTAATGAAAGCGCCGAGTACGAACCCTATTATTTCAGGACGTATATATTGCACCACAGAAGCACTGTGAAGTCCGATAGCGCCGGTGATATCGCGGAGGAAGCAGGCAACACAGATACCCATATTGGGCGGATTGCCCCAGTTAACCATACAAGCTGCCAGTACTCCGAATATCAGGCCGGCGGCAATAATCGTATACCTTGATTTTAAAAACCGTCGCATAATACCTCCGTTTATAGTATGAATCAGTCTTTTCCGCAAGCATATAGGACCGCAATTGTTGCAGAAAAGAAAAAGCGGTAGTCATATATCGGAGAGCTTCCGGACTATCGCTTCAGAGGATTCCTTAAAGTTGGAAATCCGAGGTATCAGCGTGACCTAATGGAAACTGAACCCTGGCGCACGGAGGCTCTTCGATGCGATGACAGATGCAGAACCTGCACCGGTTTCCGGGCTTCAGCTTCAAGTGTAGGTACGTGTAATAAACCAGGTCATCGTTTCCACCTCCTTTCAGTCTCCGTTAATAATAATTGTTATTGAGTTATCAGTCAAGGGAAGGTTGCTGCTCTTCGGTATCCTTTTTTTTCTTATATACCAGCTTTGCCAGCCCTATACACATAAAGTACAGGACTATCATCGGTGTTGCCACGATGGAGCAGTTAATAGGATCGGGAGTGGGAGTAACAATAGCAGCAATTATGAAAGATGCAACGATAGCTATTTTCCATTTGCCTGTGAGCCACTCGGGTTTGAGGATTCCTATTCTCGCCAGGAAAGTGGTAAGCACCGGCAATTCGAATATTATCCCGATTATAACCAACAGGCGGGTAGAAAGAGATATAAAGTCCTTTAACCGGGGCATGGGAGAGATAACACCCTGACCGAATGTGTATAGAAATCCGAGCATGCTGGGCATTACTATGAAATACGCGAAAGCCACGCCCGCGATAAACATCAATGCAATCCAGGGGATTATCAGGTAGACATATTTCTTTTCGCGTCTGGTCAGCGCCGGCGAAACGAACATAATCACCTCGTAGATGAGCCAGGGCATAGAGGCGATAATACCTGCGGTGATGGAAATCTTCATTGCCGTGCCGATACTCTCGGTTAATTCGGTTGTTATCAGCGGAATATCCTTGACGGGGTATTTCAACAGCTCCAGTATCTGCTCCCAGAATACGAAGGCGACTATTGTTAAAACCAGGACAATGATAACACTGCGAATCAGGCGAGTGCGGATTTCCCTGATATGGCTTGTAACCGTGGTTTTGTTACCTTTATCACTCATCTCGGTCTAAATCTCTTCTTCGGGAGAGGTATCGTGGCTGGTTATTTCAGGCTTCGTGACGGCAGGCTCGGAGGATTCGGAAGCGGTTTCTGTCTTTTCTTTCTCCCTGGATTCCTTTTCTTCCTCTTCCAGTTCGTTTTTAATCTGTGTCGTCAGGTCTGTGCTGGCTTTCTTGAGATAACTTGTTACCCTGCCGATAGTCCGCATGAACTCGGGCAGCTTGTCCGGTCCCCAGATAAGCAGGATAACCAGGACAATCAGCAGTATTTCTCCCAGACCTAAAAAATCCATAGTACCAGTCCTGAAACAAAAGCTAAATATACTCCGGACGTATCAAGTCCGGATAGATATACTCTGGTTAATTATATGAACATAGGCAAGATTATGCAATCACTTAAAATTCCAGCATTCCGGATGACCTGGGGAATCCACGCACCTGCCAGAGCTATTCAGAAGATTCTGGAGCTTCTTCGTAGTGACCGGGTCTGTATCCCTTTTCCTGTGCCTGCCTGTCCAGGTCCAGGGTCAATATGCGTTCCAGCGGAATAAATACTTCATTGGCTTTCCGCAAATCGATTGTTTTGATATATGTGTGGCAGCGATTGCATACATATAGACGGTAGGCATCATCTTCATTGGTGAAGAAGGTAAGCTCTTCCTGGTTTACATTGGCGCAATAAGGGCACTGCAAGCGCTGGAACATCCACTCGGTATCGCAGCGGGAACATACCAGCCATCGTGCGCCCACTTCTTTTTCGAGGAAAGCCATATCCGGTTTGCCGCCGCATACCGGGCACTGGAGACGACGCCATTCTTCCTGCTTTACCAGGCCGATGACTGCGCGGGCATTACTGGCCAGGAAAGGCTTGAGAGTCGAGTGGATAAGTGTTTCGATGAACAGGTAGTCCTGAGGACTGCTGTCTTCAGACACATCAGGCAGCCTGTCCTCGTTATACCAGGCTTTCACATTCTCTCTGGAGAGCTTTTTCAGTGGTTCCGGCAGTTCCATATTGCCGAATGCTTCGCTGAAAAGGTCGGGATACTCCGCGAATGCTCTGGAGAGCTTACTATAAGTTTCATTTAAAAGCGGCCAGTCTATAACGAGGTCGCTGTAATCGAGGAGACAGACCCCGTTTCTCTGGCGGCTTTCGGCATCTTCTTTTTTCAGCCGGGTCTTAAGCTTGCCTGTTTTCTTCTCGGCTTCTGTCTGAATCCGGAGCAGCTCTATGAAAAAGTCAAAGAAACGGGGATTTTCTCCCCGTTTCTTTTCCTCTTCAAATCTCTCGATGAGTTTGTTACTATCTCTTGACGTCAACAGGGTTCTACTTACTTTCCTTTAGAAATTTCTTCGTACCACTTACCGTGATGCTTCTTGGCATATTCGGCAGTGATATTACCGCTTACTATAGCACCCCAGGCTTCCGTCATCATCGGGTGTAATACGCCGAGGTAGATATGGAGAAGCAGCATACAGCCGGCGACGATGAATGAGATGTCATGAATGAAAACCATCCATTGTACGAAACTGCCGGTAGCAAACCACATAATCAGTCCGGTAATGACGAACAGCGCGCCGAAGACAACAGTGATGAACCACCACATCTTCTGACCGGTGTTCATCGAACCCTGAGGCGGCATGCCCTCTTCTTTGTTAAGGAAGTAGTAAGCAGGAGCTGCTTTCAGCCAGCCTACATCTTCGCTATCCCAGGAAAATGCCTGTTTTAACCCTCTTCCAACCGCCGCCGGGTCCATAATCGTATAAATAATCGGGGCGACTATAAATACGATGGCCGCCAGGCGATGGATGATGCGGGTTATACTGCCCTGAGCAATGCCGCTGAGACCGGGGATGAAGAGTACGAGCCCGGTGAGAAACAGGAGTACGAAGGCTGTAGTATGCACCCAGTGCATTACTCGTACGGACTTCCTGTATTTTTCAACTATTTGATTGCTCATTTTGCCTCCTTATTGGCGTTAGCCCGGGCAACGATGTAGTTGAGTCCCAGACCGACGATAGTCAGACCGCCGACTACCCAGCCAATTGGTTGAATGACGTTCTTCCAGGCAACTGTCGCTGCCGGAACGCTGGGGCTTTCCGGTAGTCCGTATACTGAAGGAGCCTCTTCGAGAACGTAAATAACGTGTAACCCGTTAAGCTCGTTTTCACCGTATACATTCGCGCCGGATTTACCTTCGGCTTTGAGTTCTCTGACACGAGCATTGGGTGCAGAAACAAGCTGTGTCCTGTCTCCGTATTGAAGAGCGCCGGGAGGACAGGTCTTTACACAGGATGGCTCCCAGCCTTCATCGAGTCGGTTCAGTCCGGGTGTCGTGCATGCTGTGCATTTGCTCATCTTGTTGATGGCCATGAAAGCATTTCCGCTTAGCCGTGGCACATCGAACGGGCAGGCATCTGCGCAGTAACCGCATCCGGTGCAGGTATCCTGATTATAGGAAACGAATCCATACTCGTTCTTATAAAGCGTGCCGTTAGGACAGACACGCACGCAGGCAGCGTCCGTGCAGTGCATACAGGAACGGCGGGTGAAGAGCCATTTGAGGTCGCTTCCATTCTCGTATTCCGTGAACTTCATTTTCAGCCAGGTCGTTGAAGAAAGGTCGCGAGGATTCTCGTAGCTGCCCCAGTTCTTCGAATCGACACCGTTTTCAACGGTAGGAATATCCTCGTCGTTTTCGTTCCATTGCTTGCAAGCAACCTGACAGCCGCGACAGGCGGTGCATTTTGTTGCGTCGTATAAAATCGCTTTATCTGCCATTATCTCCCTCCTAAGCCTTTCTCACGTTGACGAGGAATGCTTTGTATTCAGGTATCGTTGTGTTGGGGTCACCGATGTGTGGAGTCAGAACATTGGCACTGTCACCTGTAGACAGTCCAATGTATCCCCAGTGCCAGACGACGCCGACCTGGTGTACTTTTTTACCGTTAAGCTGGAATGGCTTGAACCTCTTGGTTACCAGGGCTACCACGTTAACCTCACCTCTGGTGGACTCAACGATAACCTTGTCTCCATTTGCAATTCCCTTTTCTTCAGCCAGTTCTTCGCTCATTTCGCAGAACGGTTCCGGTTGGGCTTCAACAACCCAGGCCATGTTTCTGGTCATTTGCCCTCCCTGCCAGTGTTCGCACAGGCGGTAGGTTGAGCAGACAATCGGATATTTATTCCGGTCGCCCTGTTCTTCGGGCCTCCAGACTGTTATTGCCGGATTGTTTTGCGTTCCGGATATGGCGTTATCGACCGGTGATTCCCAGGGCTCGTAGTGTTCCGGTAACGGGCCGTCTGCCCTGCCGAAACCGAATATCCTGGCGTAACCTTCCGGCTTCATAATGAAGGGCCATTTGGTTGCTGCCGGGTCGACATTTATCGGCGGCCAGCCGCCATCGGGTACGTCACCAACCCATTTTGCGGCGCCTCCGTACTGCCACCAGATAACCGGTTGCTCTTTATCCCAGGGGACGCCGTCGAGGTCGACAGAAGCGCGGTTGTAGATGATTCTCCTGTTGACCGGCCAGCACCATGCCCAGCTGGGATAGAGCCCGATATTGAACGGTCCGGGAGTCGGGTCTCGACGTGCCGCCATATTGCCGGCTTCGGTATAACTCGCGGCGTACAGCCAGTTACCTGAACTGGTTGTACCGTCGTCTTTCAGAGCGCCGAAACTCGGTACGAGCTTGCCCGTGGTGAGGTCGTAACCGTTAATCTCCTTGGCTACGGCGTGGACATCAGGATGGTCGTTGCCATAATCCCAATCGAGGTCGGCTACCGCCTCGGCAGCGGGTCCACCCTCGCTCTTGTACAGTGCTATCAGTTTCTTGGCTAGCTGGTCCAGCATCCAGAGGTCGTCCATAGCATCTCCGGGGCCGTCGCATGCTTTATACCGCCACTGGCTCCAGCGACTGCTGTTGGTTACGCTTCCTTCTTTCTCGAAAGAACCGACCGCAGGCAGCAGGAATACCTCTGTATTTATACTTTCAGGATTGGCTCCCGGTCTCTTCCAGAAATTGGCGGTTTCGGTCTGCCAGATATCTGTAACCAGTAACCAGTCCAGTTTTTCCATCGCCCTGCGTTCAAGGTTGGCATTGGGTCCACCGACGGCCGGGTTCTGTCCCCAGACCATAAGTCCTTTGATGATGCCGTCGTCCATAGCCTCGAACAGGCCTATATGAGTGTAGTTAACGCCTGATTTAACCTTGGGCATGTTGGCGAAAGCGAAGTCGTTTTCAGCCGTAGCATTCTTACCGTAGAACGCTTTCAGCAGACTGACGATGTATTTGGAGTAGTTGCTCCACCAGTTTGCGCTGTTCGGGTCACTGGTTGTAGGAGTCAACCGTTTAAGATAATCTGCAAGATTTGTATCCTTGTCGCTGGGTACTCCCAGGTATCCCGGAAGTATGTGTGAAAGCAGGCAGTGGTCAGTTGAGCCCTGTACATTGGACTCACCGCGCATAGCGTTGATTCCACCGCCGGCTACACCAACATTAGCCAGCAGAAGCTGAAGTATGGCGTAAGCTCGAATATTCTGAGTACCATAAGTATGCTGTGTAGTTCCCATTGCATACATTATGGTGGCCGATTTGCCTACGGCTCCGGATGAAGAATACAACTTGGCTGCTGCCAGGAATTTATCCTCCGGACAGCCCGTAATCTCGGATACCATCTTAGGGGTATAACGGGCTACATGCTTCTTTAGAATCTGGAAAACGCAGTTCGGGTCTTTTAACGTTGTATCCCTCAGAGGGATACCGTCACTACCTTTCTGATACTGCCATGTAGACTTATCGTAAGACCTCTTGCTCTCATTGTAACCTGAGAACAAGCCATCTAGGTCGGCCGGGCCTTTGAAGTCCGGATTAACCAGATGGGATGCGTTGGTATATTCGGTAATGTAAGTCAGGTTGTAGTTGTCGGGGTTGGCTTCGATATCATCTATCACGTACTTGATCAAGCCATCGATAAAGGCGATGTCAGTTCCCGAACGTAGCGGGCAGTAGAGGTCGGCTTTCGAAGATGTTCTGGTGAACCGCGGGTCGACACTGATGAGTTTACCGCCCTTTGCCTTGGCATCCATGATATGACCGAAAGCGGCCGGATGATTTTCAGCCGGGTTTGAACCTATTGACATCATGACATCGGCATTGGCAATATCGTTCCAATGATTGGTCATTGCTCCTCTGCCGAACGTTTCCGCCAGACTGGCGACAGTGGCGGAATGTCATATGCGGGCGTGATGTTCCAGGTAAACAACACCGAGGGCACGGGTCATCTTTGCCAGGAGGTAGCATTCCTCGTTGTCCAGTGCGGAACCACCCAGATTGGCGATGGCCTCGGTTCGGTTGACAACGCTGCCGCCGCTGTCCTTCTCGATAAAGTTTGCGTCC
>CAZIYN010000070.1:7689-9359 GCA_964543495.1 uncultured Dehalococcoidales bacterium
TATGCCAAGAGCGCGGTCCATCTTGGCCAGCAGGTAGCACTCTTCGTTATCGAGAGCAGAACCGCCCAGATTGGCGATTGCTTCATTACGGTTGACGGTATTTCCGCCGTCCGTCTCGATAAGGTTATCGTCTCTGGTGTCCTTGATGCGGCGGGCGATTGTATCCAGCGCCCAGTCCCATGTCTTTTCTTCCCAGTCGGTACCTCCGGGTGCTCTGTATAGGACCTTGCGGAGGCGCCACGGATTTTCAGGTGATAACTGGCGCATCGAAGCTCCCTTGGCACAGGCAGCGCCGCGGTTGACCGGATGGTCGGGATCTCCTTCTATATTAACTACCTTACCATCGATTGTATCGATGATAAAGCCACATCCCGATGCGTCGTAGGGACAGATAGTGCTGTGTTCGCCGCGCTGCTTTTTGAGTGGGATTTTCTTGGGTGCAGCTATGGCAACACCGCCGTTCAGCGCGCCGAGCAGGAATGCTCCTCCCAAACCGGCGCCTGAAACTTTGAGAAAGTCTCTTCGGCTTAGCTCCATAATTCCTCCTTAAAAATATTTGCTTCCCGATTAACGCATAGACTTTTTCCCCCAAAAAAAGGGGGAGATATAAATTCCCCCCTCTTAGAAGATTCGATAGCAACTAGTTAAGGTGATAGCAACTAGCACTTCCATACTAAATTAGTAGTATAGAACATCATAAATGCATTGTCAACCTTTTTACGCCTGTAATACGTGCATCACCGGTGATGAGGTTTCCAGATGCAGTTTTGAGGATGCGGGGATTTTTTTTGATAACTCGTCGTTTTTCCATTGAATACGGCGGAAACGGTGAAGTATAATTATTGACAAGAAGCGAAGGGGCGAGCTATGAAAGTTGTTTTTCTTAAAGATGTACCGAATGTAGCAAGGGCAGGGGAGATTAAAGAGGTGGCCAACGGTTATGCCAGGAACTACCTTATTCCGCAAAAACTGGCGACTATCGCCATGGCGGAAACTATAAATCTGGTGGAAGCAAAGATTGCTTCTCAAGCCCGCACTGAGGCAAAAACAGAGGCGGAGTTACTTGAGCTTGCATCACAGATTGATGGCAAAGAGGTCATAATCGAGGCACGAAGCGGAGGAAAAGAGAAATTATACGGTTCCGTCACTGCTGCAGATATTGCCGAAGAACTCGAAAAGTTGGCCGGTTCGGTTGTCGATAAAAGGAAAATCAAACTGGATGAACCGATTAATCAGATTGGCAGCTATGATATAACTATTAGACTGTCAAAAGATATAACACCTTCCGTAAAAGTAACGGTAACCGAGAAAAGCGAATAGAGTTTGACAGGAGTTCACAGGAGATAGGATAGATGGAGAAACTGCCACCGAATGATATTGATGCGGAAGAAGCGGTAATCGGTTCTCTTTTAATTGACGGCGCGGCAATCTATAAGGTAACCTCATTGCTTCAGGATGCCGATTTCTTTTACCACGAGCGTAACAGGCTGTTGTATGCAGCATGCCTTTTGCTGAGCAACCGGGATGAATCGATTAACCAGATTACACTTGCCCAGGAACTGGACAGGCAGGGGAAGCTGGAAGAATGCGGCGGTGCCGCTCACCTCAGCCACCTGGTATCTATAGTCCCGACATCGCTCGATATCGAGCACTATGCGCAGATTGTATAC
>CAZIYN010000071.1:0-9074 GCA_964543495.1 uncultured Dehalococcoidales bacterium
GTGTAAACCTGGTGCTGGCTACTGTTGTTCTATTCTCCAACCTGCTGGTTGATGTTACGTACGCCTGGTTAGACCCAAGAATCCAGTACTCGTAGGAGCTAACGATATGAGCGAACAAATAACTACAAGCCCGATCACAGTCGCCGAAGTGCGGAAACACCGCTCTATGTGGGCTACGCTGGTAATCAGGCTTGTTAAAGAGAAACCACTGGGGACCATAGGCGCGGTAATTATTATAGTACTAATCCTTACAGCGATATTTGCCGATTTACTCGCCCCGTATGGATTCAATGAAATCATCCTTGCAGACCGTCTTGACCCGCCTTCGGCAACCCACCTTCTGGGTTGCGACAACCTAGGCAGAGACCTCCTTAGCCGAATTATCTACGGCGCCAGGATTTCGATGCTCGTTGGAATGGTAGGCGCCATTCTGGAACAGGCGGTTTCTCTGCTTATCGGAGTCACAACCGGATTCTTCGGTGGCAGGTATGACATGGTCATGCAGAGATTTGTAGATTCATTTATGTGTTTCCCTGCCCTGGTTCTTTACCTGACAATAATGGCAGTCCTCGGGCCCGGTCTGGTCCAGGTAATACTGGTCCTCGGGATATCTGGAGGTATCCGTGGTTCCAGGGTAGGCAGGAGCGCCGTTATCGGTATCAAGGAGAACGTATACTTTGAAGCCGCTCGGGCAATCGGAGTCCCTAATACCAGGACATTATGGCGGCACGTTCTCCCCAATATATTACCGGTTGTACTTATCGGATTTTCAACAGTCATCGGACGTATGATTCTGGCTGAAGCGACACTTAGCTTCCTTGGATTCGGTATTCCGCCTCCGACTCCCAGCTGGGGTGGTATGTTGAGCGGAACCGGACGACAGTATATGTTGCAAGCGCCGTGGATGTGCCTGTGGCCCGGTCTTGCCCTCGCTGTAGTCGTATGGGGTATTAACATGCTTGGTGACGCAATCAGAGATATTATCGACCCGAGACTCAGAGGCGGTCTTGGACGATACGGTGGCTCCAAACTTCAAAAAGTGAAGGAGAAACTCCTCAAGGATATCGAAAGCGACGAAGATTAATAGACCGGCTATCCGGAGTTTCCAATAATTCAATAAGAGAGAGAGGTGAAGGACAATCGCAGAGAAAGTACTCGAAGTTAAAGACCTTAGAACATATTTCTATACCGAAGAAGGAGAAGTCAGAGCTAACGACGGTCTTTCCTATTACGTAGATAAAGGCGAGAGTATTGGTCTCGTCGGCGAGAGTGCCTGCGGCAAGAGCGTCAGCGCCCTCTCCGTTCTTCGCCTTATTCCCTACCCTCCCGGAATCATCGTCGGAGGTGAGATACTATTCCAGGGCAAAGACCTTCTTAAAATATCCGAAGAGGAAATGCGGCTTGTCAGAGGCGCTCATATAGCTATGATTTTCCAGGAACCGACCACGTCTCTGAATCCGGTTATCTCGGTCAGCGTACAACTTGGTGAATCCTTACAACTCCACCAGGGCCTCGACAAAAAAACAGCTAAAGAAGAAGCAACTAAACTGCTCAAGCTGGTAGGCATACCGGATGCGGAAAAACGGGTTTCCGATTATCCGTACCAGTTCAGCGGAGGAATGCAGCAGAGAATTATGATGGCTATGGCATTAAGTTGCAACCCCGAACTCATTATCGCCGATGAGCCGACCACTTCTGTTGATGTTACGGTGCAGGCGCAGCTTCTTGAACTTATCGATAACCTGAGAACTCAGTTTGGTACAGCAGTTATCATTATTACACATAACCTCGGAATCGTAGCCAGATACGTGGACAGAGTAAATGTAATGTATGCCGGGCGACTTGTTGAATCAGCGCCAACGGACATACTTTATGCCAGTCCAAAACACCCTTACACAATGGGACTGATCGGCTCTGTTCCCAGACTGGACCTTCCGAGAAAGCGCAGATTATACGTTATTGACGGTCTGCCACCACATCTTGCCCGTCTGCCGAAAGGGTGCAATTTTTCACCGCGCTGTCATTATGCAATAGACAAGTGCCGCGAGGAAAAACCTCCACTTGAACAGGTAGGAGAGAATCAGTTTTCGGCTTGCTGGAGAAGTGGAGATATGGAAGAAATAGTCGAGAAACTGAGGAAGGAGAGGGAAGGCTAATGGCAAGCGACGAATATCTGGTAAATGTTGAAGATTTATTTATGTATTTCCCGGTATACGCCGGAGTTATGCGCCGACAGGTCGGCGATGTGAAGGCAGTAGACGGGGTTAGTTTTTACGTGAAAAAAGGTGAAACCCTCGGGCTTGTCGGAGAAAGCGGCTGCGGCAAGACGACTACCGGACGAAGCGTCCTTCAACTGTATAAAATCACAAGCGGCAAGGTGATGTTCGATGGTAAAGACCTGGTGCATCTCAACGCCAGCGAACTTAGAGAAACCCGCAAGGATATGCAGCTTATATTCCAGGACCCGTATGCCTCTCTCGACCCTCGTATGTCTGCCGGAGACCTTATCGGCGAACCTATGCTGGTGCATAAACTGGCTTCGGGCAAGGAGTACAGGGAGCAGGTAGACGAGCTGCTGAGACTGGTCCAGCTGGAGCCATATATGGCAGTCCGTTATCCGCATGAGTTCAGCGGCGGACAGAGACAACGTATCGGTATCGCCCGGGCGCTGGCAACGAGACCCAAACTCATTATTTGCGATGAGCCGGTATCAGCGCTGGACGTTTCGATTCAGACCCAGATTATTACACTCCTTATCAGGCTGCGGGAGGAAATGAACCTTACTTATATATTTATTGCCCATGACCTTTCCGTAGTACGTCATATAAGTGACAGGGTAGCTGTAATGTACCTGGGTAAAATTGTAGAAATTACAGATAGTGACGAACTTTATGATAACCCGCTTCATCCGTATACTCAGGCACTGTTATCAGCAGTGCCGATACCCGACCCGGTTGTAGACCGCCAGAGGAAGCGTATTCTTCTTACAGGTGATGTCCCCAGTCCAATCAATCCTCCCAGCGGATGCCATTTCCATCCCCGCTGCCATATGGCAATAGATATCTGCAAGGAGCAGGACCCTGAATTCAGGGACATCGGCGGAGAACACTGGGTAGCGTGTCACAGGGTATAACTCTTTGGAGTCCGGTAACAAGGCAAGTCACATCCCAAAGGGAGAACAAGAGATTCTCTGTCTTCTATTGAAGCCTTTTGTTCCTTGTTGTAGTATATTTACAGGGATTTTGTGACCTTTAAAACCAAGGTGGAATATGTCTCAATCAAGAAGCAGGCAATCCGGCAGGAGGGGCGCCAGAAGAACAGAAAGCCCTGAAATCAGGATAGTATACAGAAACCAGATAAGTAAAAAGACAGCGGCTATTATTTCCACAATCGTCGTTGCATTTATAGTAATCGTTATATTCGTCACCAATTACTTCAATCTGGACAGTAAGTATATGCGCCTTAACGTAATTACTATAGATGATATCTCCGTTAACATGGACTACTTCGTCAAGAGAGCCATTTTTTCCGGTTCAGACCCTATGTCTCTATTGAGTAATATCGCCAAAGAAAAGATTGTTACTCTGGCAGCACCGGAACTCGGTATAGATGTTAGTGACGAAGTTATCGACGATAGATTAAGAGAAATCGCCCGCGGTACCAGCGACACAATCTCAGAAGAAGAGTTCAAGGAATGGTACCGTCAGACGCTTAATGAGAGCAGACTTTCGGACTCCGAATATAGAGAACTTGTGGAAATCAATATAATCTCAGAGATTATCCGGGACGCAATTGCGGCCCAAACGCCCACCAAAATCGAACAAATACATTCTCATTCAATAATGGTACCTACAGAGAAGGAAGCCCTTGAGGTGAAGGAAAGGCTGGAAGCTGGCGAGGATTTCGCCACTCTTGCCAGAGAACTGTCGATAGACGGGACGACCAGAGATAAAGGAGGCGATGTCGGCTGGACACCCCGCGGAATACTGAATCCCCAGATAGAATACGATGTATGGGACATGGAAACAGGCGTTATCAGCGACCCTATAATATTTTACGACATTGAAGACCCTTCGAATATGGAGCCTTTAGGTTTCTATATTTTTATGGTGTCAGAAAGAGTAGATGCCCGTGAAGTTGATGAGGACTTCCTTCCCACATTGTATAACAACGCTTTCGACGCCTGGTACATTGAAGAATCGAAACAACACGAAATTCAGTACCACGGTCTATATAACGGATTTGACTCAGAAGCTTATGCTTGGGTAAACTTCCAGGTATCCAAGAGGAACCGATAATCATCCGGATACCAGGTAAATTAATACTTACTAAATAACTCTAAGGAAAACTAACAAAGAGTGATAAGGGTAAAGAACCTGACAAAATATTACGGCAAACGTCTGGCCGTAGATAATATCAGTTTTAATGTGGAAAAAGGCGAAATCGTCGGCTTTCTCGGTCCCAATGCTGCCGGCAAGACCACCACCATGCGTATACTGACCGGCTTTCTGGCGCCCACCGCAGGTGAAGCCTGGATTGGTAACTATAACGTTATGACAAATTCTCTAGAAGCGCGGCAGCACATCGGATATTTCGCTGAAGCAGTGCCGCTATATACAGACATGACCATCCGTTCCTACCTCGAATTCTTTGCCAGCCTGAGAGGTATGGACATCAATAGAGCAGCAGCCAGGACGGAAGACGTCGTGGAAATATGCCATCTCGAAGAATATGTTGATACTTTTATCGGCAAACTGTCAAAGGGCTTCAGACAACGGGTCGGTGTTGCCCAGGCAATCATTCACGAACCCGATGTACTTATCCTTGACGAACCTACGGTAGGTATCGACCCCATCCAGGTCTCTATGACAAGACAACTTATCAAGGAGCTGGGTAAAAACAGCACCATTCTCCTTTCCACCCATATCCTTCCGGAAGTAAGTATGACCTGCGAACGGGTAATTATTATAAACGAAGGTAAGATTATTGCCGAAGACAATATAGAGAACCTGTCTTCAATGGTATCCGGCTCCAGACGTATCCGCCTCGAGGTTACCGGACCTTCGAAGGACATCATCAGGGAGCTTCAGAAGATAAAAGGTCTTACCCGCATTAACTACGATGGTACGTATTATTCGGTCGAGTTCCCTTCCGACCAGGATTTACGCTCCAACATCACCGGAGCAATAACGAAGAACAACTGGACACTCCTCTCAGTAGAATCCATTGCTATGAGTCTTGAGGATGTGTTCCTTAAATTGACTACCGAAGAAGAAGATGAAGAAGAGGACGACAGAAAGTGAAAAACACCCTCGCCATCGCACGTAAAGAATTCAAGTCATACCTTACATCCCCAATGGCTTATGTGGTAACCGGTGTCTTCCTGGCGCTTACAGGTGTCTTCTTCGGTACCGGTTCGGCCACATATATGAACACAAGCATCAGCGGTGTCTGGAGTTTCTGGGGCCAGCTTATTCTAATGTCAATCGCTGCACTTCTCACGATGCGACTGATTGCTGAAGAAAGAAAACTCGGTACCCTTGAATTACTGCTTACGGCACCGGTCAGGGATAGTGAAATAATACTCGGTAAATTCCTCGGCAGCCTCGGTATTTTATTCGTGATGCTGGCACTCACCCTGTATTATCCCTTGATGCTGATACTTTTCGGCGACCCCGATATCGGTCCTATCGTGACCGGATATGTCGGTCTTGTCCTCCTGGGAAGCGCCAGCCTGGCAATCGGACTATTCGCCTCTTCGATAACCTCGAACCAGATAGTCTCCGTAGTAGTCGCGGGAGCGATATTATTCGCCTTGTGGTTTATAGGACTGGCAACTCAATATCTTCCCGAAAGCATTGCCGAAGTGATTAACTTCTTTTCACTTTCATATTACTTCCCTGATTTTATTACAGGGATAGTCGATACCAGGGGTATCGTGTTCTATTTAAGTATTACGGCCTTATTCCTGTTCCTAGCAATACGCTCACTCGAAAATAGCAGGTGGAACTAAATGCGGATGTCTTCAGAAGGAAACCAACTCTCCGGTTATACAGCAGTACTCGGACTTATAGCACTGCTGGTGGGACTTGTCCTTATGGCCCTGGGAGAGGGTCTCCGCCTGGCAGCCTGGATGATTCTTGCCCTCGGGGTCGCTCTTCTTGCCGTCGCTTTTGTCCTGGATTTCAGGAAAGTAGGCAAGGCGATAACCGGAAGGCGTGGCAAATTCAGCACCGGCACCACGGTAATGGTCTCGATATTCATAGGTATCGCCCTCTTGGCTAACGCAATCAGTATAGGCAATTTCCACCGTTTTGACGTCACCGGCGTATCGCAGTTTACCCTCACGTCACAGACCAAAGACGTCCTGGCACAGATGGAAATACCCGTCAAAGTTTTATGTTTCTTCGTTCCGGAGAAAGATGTTTATGGGATTTCCGACTATGCTACGGTCCTGCTGGAAGAATACAAAAATTATACGGAAAAACTTTCCATAGAAGTAGTCGACCCTGACAAACAGCCCGAGGTAGCGAGGCAATATAATGTAACCCAGTACCAGACAATTGTCTTCGAAAGTGAAATGGGTAAAAGAATGGTCTTACCCACTGATATTTTAGTAGTATCCGGGCAGGAGTTTGCCGGTATTCAGGCGGAAAACGACTTCACGAGCGCTATTCTCGAAGTGACAGGCATACAACAGAAAAAGGTATATTTTCTTACAGGTCACGACGAAGCTGATATCGACGGTACTTACAGTTATGTGATGCAGGGACTCCTGGACAATCTCTACACTGTGAGTACGCTGGATATCCAGCGTACTCTTGGTATTCCTGAAGACTGCGACGCGCTGGTTATCGCGGGGCCGCAAAAAGCATTCACCGCAACAGAGGTCGAGATTCTTAGGGAATACCTGGAAAACGATGGGTGGCTGATGGTGCTCCTGAATCCTGACCCTCTTCAGGAAATCCGCGATATTCTTTCTGACTGGTGGTTGAATATAGAAGACGGGATAGTAATAGATGCTTCCTCTTATGTAGCACCGGATATGGATAACCCCATAATTCCCCGGACCAGAAACATGTTCGGTGATTACGGAATCTCTGAGGCATATTTCCCGGGAGCAACGGCAATTATGCAGAAGGAAGATTTACCGGATGATTTCATAGTTCTCCCGTTGTTCTATACCAGCGGAAACAGCTGGTTGGACAAAGATTACGACCCCTCGGAAGAACCCGAATACAACAAAGATATAGACACCCCAGGAAGCCAGGCTCTCGGCGTTCTTGTCTTTCCCGTCCCTCCTGAAGACGCTGTGGATATCCAGACTACCCGTCTTATCGTAATCGGCGATTCCGATTTCGCCTCGAACGAACATTTTCTAAATGTCGATAACGGCAACCTTTTCCTGAACTGTGTGGAATATCTGACAACCGGTACGGAGATAATATCGATTCAACGTAAAGTCCTGCCTTTCCGCAGGATGATTATAGAACAGGAAGAGCAGACATTCATCCAGGTCTCCAGTATCGCCCTGCTGCCACTGCTGGTACTGATTGGTGGAGGAATAATCTGGTGGCGAAGAAGATAATCCCGCAAACCCACCCCGAGGAGGCGACCGCTTGAGACTCCAGAACATCCTGACTCTACTGATTATTCTCCTTGTATTCGGGGGCATTTATTACTTTCTTAACGTACCCGAGCCATACGAAAAGCCTGACCCCCAGACATATGTCTGGGATATTGAGATGGAAGATATAGAGCATATCACGCTTTCGCTGCCACGTGAAGGACTCAGCGAGTCGTTTATCAAAATTAGTGAAGAGGATAAATTCCCCTGGTATTTCGATGACGAGGAAAAGTCCGCAGTTGATATAGAAAGGTGGGGCGGCGGTATTCCCCTGCTCCTGAGCGGTCCGGGAGCCGATAGAGTTATAGCCGAAAATGCTTCACCGGAAAAGCTCGCAGAATTCGGGCTGGATAATCCTTCTTTGCAGATTTCCCTTATACTCGTTGACGGGAGTACGATGAACATTGATGTAGGAGATGCCGCACCAAGCATGATAACGTATTACGTGCGGGCGCCTGACACCAGTGCTGTCGCTATCGTGGACAGCTCCTGGTATGACATACTTTCAGGAATCGTCAAAGAACCACCTTACGCCCCTCCGCCCGAAGAAGAATAACAGGTATGCACTAAATCCCGTCCTGATTCTCAGTCTTCGAACACAAACAATTCATCGATTGATGTATCCAGAGTAACGGCAATCCGGTGAGTCAAAACCTGAAATAAGTGTAAGTATACGCACCGGAACATCAAAGTAGCAATGGAAAGCTAAGAAAGCACCTGTGGAAATTTACTGGTGAATGTATTTCTGCCATTCGTTACGGATATTCGTATGATAGGCAGGAATATAAAAAGGTCCGGTAAACCGTGGTTTGGCAGGCTCGTTAATCAGTTTCATTCTTGCTTCTTTCGGAGTCCTGCCTGCCTTACGCCTGTTGCAGGAGACACAGGCACTGACAACATTCTCCCATGTATGCTGGCCTCCCCTGAAACGGGGGATTACATGGTCGAGAGTAAGCTGCTTGCTTTCCTTCCCGCAGTACTGGCAGGTGTATTTATCACGTTTGAATATCTCCAGTCTGGTCAGCTTTCTGTCCGTACGATGAGGTCGTCTCACCATAGAAGCCAGGCGGATTACCGATGGTATCGGAAAGCTTTCTCTGACAGAGTGAACAAATCCTGAGCCGTCTTCCAGCATCTCTGCCTTATTCTGGTAAATAAGCACGATTGCCCGTCGGACACGGCATATATTCAGCGGTTCGAAACTCTGGTTCAATACAAGAACGGGGCTGTTAATCATCGGAGCTGCTTTTCACCTCGCGTATGCACATCTTACTAAAATATATAAGTCTGTGCAAGCTTCAGCATATAAAGCAGGCTCTACCGTCTTTTCTGCCGGCTCCCGGATTCGTTGCGCTGGCTGTGTCTGCCGGCCCAGTAATCGGGTGCCGTTATGTGGAACAGCGTGCTCAACTGGGGATGAATGAAACGGGAAAGAATCGGCCCGTCC
>CAZIYN010000071.1:9084-9358 GCA_964543495.1 uncultured Dehalococcoidales bacterium
CGAGCAGTTCGTAGTAATCACTGTCGGCAGTTTGGCATTATAGCGGTAGTTTATCACCTGGTAGAGTTTCTCCTGCGCCCAGGGTGTTGTAGTCTGCTTACCGAAATCATCGAGGACAAGCAATGGCGCGTTCTTCACGGTCTCAAAAAGCTGGTCGTATGATATCTTGCTATCCGGACTGAATGTGGAGCGCAGGTGGTCCAGAAAGTCAGGGACGACTATGAAAAGCGCCGGCCTGTTATGCCGGTAGCTGTAGTTAACGATAGCCGCTGCC
>CAZIYN010000072.1:0-9306 GCA_964543495.1 uncultured Dehalococcoidales bacterium
GGTGGTGGCGGACACCGCTGAAACAGGCCTCGAGAGCTCCATAGCCGATTACTGTTTTATCATCCTGGTCCTGCACGAGGTAGATGCCGACGCGACGCTTGCCGAATCATACCGCCTTCTCAAGCCGGGCGGCAGGGTAGTAGCCATGGAGTGGAGAACGGACATCGATACTATGGGTCCGCGCCACGGACAGGAGAAAATAAGCCCGGAAGAACTGGAACGGCTCTACACCGGAGCCGGCTTCTCAGGTTATACATATAAAGACTGGACTAAAGGCATGTACATAGCCACCGGAATTAAAGAATAACGAATTCATCAGTTTCAAAAAGATTGAACGTCAACCCATTCGCCAGTCTCGGAAGTGGTATATTATGTCGAGTTATTTAACCCCTCCTCCATATTCGCACTATATATGTTATGTTAGGTGGAGCGTAGCTTACCTATATATTTGCCCCTATCTTGATTGAATAATTGAATTTTGTCAAGAGTTTTTTCTGGGTAGTAAGGTTTTTGAGGCTAAAGATTGTTCGGATCACAAAATGCCGGCAGATCTGCAGGTCTTGATTGAGCGGGCTATTTTAGCAGTTTTGTACCGGCGGAAATGCCAAGGGGTACAGCGATATCTCGAAGCACGTTGCCGATAGCGTCCTTGATTCCTTTCTTATCGTGCTTGGAGATATTGTACCTAGTGGACACCAGCCGAGCCAGAGCGTTGGTTACCTTGACGAGCTGGTCTAGGTCTGGGGAGCCTTCCTCCTGCAGGAGAGCCTTAATCTGCAGTCTGAGGATGGCGATTTCATCATCGAGCCCCTCGAGGTCTACGGCGCGCTGGAAGTCCAGGCGTTCGGCTTCATCGAGGGCGCTGTGATAGAGGTTTCGCTTGCTGAGGCGCGAGCTTTTTTTCGACATGGGGATTTACGTTCATCGATACCCTAAGCGAGGCTAAGACCAGGGCATGAGCTGCCAGGTCATAGCGTCCGTTGTCCAGGGCGACTTTTAGGACCTTCATCGGCTCTCCTTTACCTGGTATTATATCATGCTACTTTTCGGGCTCTTTATCGGCTATACGAGCTGCAGAACAAAGGAAGATGATACCTATAATAAACTGGGCGATGTCTTTTTGTGGGATATGACTCCAATCTTGAGTAGTAGTCCAGGAAAAGATACCGATAAATCCAAGTGCGAAAGTGAGCATACCGCTTGTAACCAGAGCTACCATCCAGCTTTGTCTCATATTCTCTTTCTGAATAGTTTTGATTAACTTACCTGGTTTCATCTCTCTACCCTCCTTTCCGGCTATTATAGCGGAAGGTGGGGTGACCTGCCAGAGGCGGGTTACCAGGTGGAAGCGAAGCTGCCAGCTCTCCCCAGTCCGGCGTTTCCTCTCCCCCACGCCACCGGGGGAGCTGCGAGCTGAGCTGAGGGGGGATTAAGGTTTACAGACCTTACAGGGAGTGTAGCCGTTCTTGATGGCGTCTTCCCGGGTAATCGGGATTTTACTCTGGCTGAGGTATCGGCAGCTGCCGCGGTGGTATTTTTCACCGGTTCGGGTGATATAGACGATATCAGACTCGGTATCAGGCACAGAAGCAGGCGGAACCGTTATATTATCGTCCTCGGCCTCTTCTTCATCCTCGACAGTCGCCGACTCCTCTTGGACAGATGAATCCTCATTAGTATCGGAATGTATCTCTTCCTGTTGTGAAGGAGCTGGTGTGGCAGGAATATCAGTCGAGGAAGTTGAGCTTTCACAGGATGATAGAATAAGCGGTGACGAAAGAAGAAGTACCAATAAGAGCTTTACAATTCTCATTATATTCCTCCCGTAGCGGGAAGATGGTATAGTCGCGGGAACTGTCCCGGATTCTTACTTGAGCAGGTTCATTATTATGAACACGCCCCAGAGGATTATGGTGGCGGCCAGGGCGACTATCGATATTATGTACTGTCTCCGGGTCCCCCTTACGCTTTCCTTTGCCAGCGATTCCGATATAAGCTGTGACACCAGCTGCTCCAGGTGACCTACCCTCATCGTCAGGGCTTTCAGTGTGGCGGTCTCGATTACTCCCGGGACCGACTGCAGCAGGGATTCCAGCCTCTCTTTCAGTATGGTAACGCCGCTGGACACGGTGTTCCACTCGTTCTGGATTTCCTCCACCTCGCTTTTCAGCGTCTCGATGACTTCCAGGTAGTCTGTCTTTTGCCAGTTCCTCCAGCTGCCCACTTCCTCGCTCAAGTTCTCGAGCATGGTATGCAGGTCCGTTACCCTCTCCGGCAGACTCGTCTCGGATACGGTGGCGTCGACCGCCTCTTTAATCTCCTCTACCTCTTTAAGGGTAGATTCGGAATAAGGAGTCTCTGCAACATCGGGCGATTCCCGGTCTATGGATTTATCGTCCGTTTCTTCACTCATTATTTAGCACGAAATTAGCACTATTCATTATCGTTGTCAATACTCAAAAAGAACCATCCGGTTCTCCCCTGCCTATACTCTGTAACTCGCCCCTGCCTTGAGGACAAAGGTCTCGGCATCGAGTCCATCCGAAAAGCGTTTGAGCGCGTAATCGCAGGTGTCGTGAGCTGAAAGGAACACCTTCTGAGGTCCCGCGGCGTTTATAGAGCTTATCGTCAGGCTGAGGTCGGCATCGTTCACCGGCGCCCAGGGCGGTTTCCCCGTGCCCAGAATCATCTGTGGCTGTACCCCGGGGTAATTTCCGCGCCCGGTCGTAATCGGGAAATGGAGACCGCCGCCGATGGCGTAAACCGGCTCATCGGAAAGGCGTTTCACCATATCCAGGATTACCTCGATTGTCGGATGCCCGCAGCCGCTGAAGACCACCAGCCCTTTATCCTTGATTCGGGCCACCAGCGCCTGCTCCTCCGTCCAGCCGAACATAAAAAGGCTCCTTGCCAGCGGACCTGTGGAAATAATCCCGGCAGCCAGCTCGCGTGGCGCGGTAACCACCTCCGGGCTGAACCCCTCGGCTCCTGCTTCATCCGGCAGGAAACAGGGCTTCCCCCCGGGCGAGCCAAGTCCCTCCGGCACCCTCACCTGCTTCGACCTCTGGGCTTTGAATCCGCCCATATGGTCCATGTGCAGATGCGATATAGCCAGAGCGTCCACCTGGTCGAGCGCCACGCCGAGTTTGCCGGCATTATGAAGTAGACCGCTCGACCCATAGCCGACATCATACAGCAGCGACCCCTTATCCGTCCTGAACAGGTAGGAGACGCCCGGTTCTCCAATAAATCCGTCTTCGGCTTCCCACTCGGTAAGAACGGTTACGTCTATGTATTCCAGCTCCGGAAGGTCGAGGGATTCTACCTTACCCATTCTCTCGGAGTTGACTTTCGCCGCCAGCTCGCGGTTCTTCTTGAAGCGCCGGTTCCTGGCAAACACTACCGGGGCAAGTATCGGTGAAGCCACCGCCAGCAGCGGCCAGTATAAAGGACTTATCCTGTACGCCATTTACAGACCCCCCTTTCTTGCTGATAAATATGGATTCAGGCGCTTTAGTTTAACCACGCCCCGAAAAAATTGTCAATATGTAAAATAGACCGCTCTGCCCTCCCCTGCCCCGTACCTCCCTCAATCCTCAAATAATCACACATTAAAGAATTTTTTGTAAAAGACTTGACAAGACTGTTACATATATGTTACAGTCTCAATAGAAAGATGGTTAAGAAATATAAAACAAGGGCTGAACTCGAATCCACGGTGATAAGGATTTTCCGTACCGACCATGATACCCTGCGCACCCTGGCGGAGACTCACGGCTGGTCGATAGGAGAAGCGGTATCGCTGATACTCAACTCCATCGGCGAAGACCTGGTCCTGCCGGACAAGGTGCCGGCGCACCAGCTCCAGCTTGCCGGGTTCAGGTCTTCATTCAAAAACAGGTAATCGGTAATAATCCGGGGTATAACCCGGTGAGAAGGAGGATACTATGGGAGACAGGACCGGAAAAAGCGGACAGTTCACGTTCTCATTGAACAGGAAGGGCGAGCCGGTTATAACCGCTTCCTCTAAGAAAGACCAGGCGCGCGCCGTTGCCAGCATCTGTTCTAACCCGGTAAAGGTAATTCTGAAAAAGCAGTAATGGATTCCAAACATGATAACGGAAAACGGCGTCTGCCTGAGGCGGACGCCGTCATTCTTTTTTATTCCTTAAGAGGCTCTAGTCGCAGTTCCCTTTCTCTTTCAGCTCGGTACACTCTTTGCAGGGTACCCCGCCTTCCGGTATCTCGAGTCGCTCATCGTACTTGGATTCCGGAAACTCGGAGCAGTTCATACAGAAATGCCACGGGTCCTGTGAATCTCTTAATCGGCGATAAGTATTCATCTCATACCTCCATAATATTGATAATAGATGTATTATAACACCAAAAATCCTGAAACGATAAACAGCGGTGAAATGAAATGCTTGAAAGCGACCGGGTCTAGTCTGCCCTGCGTTTTCTATAGATAAGTATCCAGATAACGCCGATTACTACTACTGCTATACCCGCAATCCCGAAGATATAGCTGAAAGTCCGCTCTCCCGCGGCAAACGCTCCGATGCCAGCCGCTAAAAGCATCAGCCCCACAAACAGGAGACCTATTAAGAAATTTTGCATAATGTTACCCGTTTACTCAGCTTTATACACCATTTTTCTGGTTTACGCAAGAGGTTCGAGGCTAAAAACAATATTCGCAGACACCGGAATCAGGCATAGCAAAAGGAATTTTTCTATACTCTGGATTGGAATACCTGATTAAGGTTATAATATATATTGAACACTCCCCTCTTACGGGAAAAGCAGGGAAAATGGATAAAATAAGTAATTACTCCGTAGTTGCCACAATCATCGGCTGGCTGGTATTTGTATTCACTGTTCCGGGAGTTATCGCCGGGATTTTCATAGTACTGGGTACGGCACAGCCCTGGGGACTGTTAATACCGCTTCTCATATTGACCTTCGGCTGGTCTCTCACCAGGCTGGATTTCCATGAAATATACTGGAAAAAAACTCTCGGCATAATCGTCACCACCTGGGGAATCATCGGTATTTTTACCACGCTCCTGATAATCAGCCGCACCGATTCTCTGGTCCTTACCTGTGGAATACTGCCCGTCTTGTACTGCATCGGCATCGGCGGACTTATAATGACCGTACAGACTCCGGCAAGCCCGAGCAGCAGCCCCGCGTAATGAATTCCGCCTGGCAACCGGTAAAATAAGAAGTCGGCACCTGTATGGTGTCGACCTTCCATTCAAGCATGCTATATATCAGGACCGTCAGACATTTTCAAACTTATAGCCTCTATCTCCTACCGGAGTAATCATTTCCGGATTGGACGATTTCATTTCCACCTTGTCTTTCAGGCTTTTTATCATATACTTCAGGTAGTCCATATCACGGTTTTCATCCGCGTCGAACACTTTTTCCATCAGCTGCTCGTTCGTGAACTCCACTCCGGGATTGTTTACGAAAAGCTCAAGAAGGTCGTATTCCCTCGGATTTATCTTTACCGGTCTTCCTTCTATGGTCATCTCACCGCTGCTGAAATCCACTCTCAGTTTTCCTCGTATAAAAGGCTTGGCCTTATAATCACTCGGTTTATCCGCCGTCTGTGTCCGGCGGGTCATTGCCCTCAACCGGGCCAGCAATTCCACGGGAGAGAAAGGTTTCGTCACGTAGTCGTCGGCCCCTGCCTCAAGCCCCCTCACCTTCATCATCTCTTCCCCTCTCACGGTAAGGATAAGTAGAGGGACATCCGAGAAACCGCGTACCTGTTCAAGCACCTGGAAACCATCGATATCCGGCAGACCCAGGTCCAGTATAATAGCATCCGGATCTTCAGTCCTGGCCAGTTCTATCCCCTTCTGTCCCGATATCGTTGAAATCAGGTTGGCACCTTCCCACCTCATTTCAAGGAGCAGGTTGATAGTTTCGACTATCTCGTGGTCGTCTTCAATCAGCAGGAATTTCATTCTCGTCTCCAACAGGATTATTCAATTGTGGTAAATCGGATTATAACACAAACATTTAAGATATGGTAAATATTATGTAGTAAAGATTGCTTTTTTCTATCGTACTTTTAGAGTATAATTACTTAAAGCAATCATATTACAGGGAGGTAAGGCCTGTGATTGCCGAACTCCGCAATATGAAAGATAAGCTGGCTCTCCACACAGATGTGACGGATATCGAACGCAGACTGAAGAAGCTTAAGTCCTTCCACTATTCCGTCCCCTACTACAATACCAGCAACGGTAAAATCATAGGCATCGACCTCTATTTCGATAAATCGGCCGGGACCGTCCTTAAAAAACTGGTCAGGACAAACCAGCTACCTCTTTTATAGTCTGTTCAGCAACATCCGACACTAGAAGACTACTTATTATGTAAAATTAATCCCCTGCCCTGCCCTGTTAAGGTACTATACTGTCTTCAGTTCATCAAGCCCGAATCTTGAACGAACTCCCGAATTTATGTAATAGTGTAATTAAGAGTATTTATGTTGTTGAGGGAGGGATGAGAGATGTCCAAAGTTTTAATTGCTTACTTCAGTCTGTCCGGTCATACTGAGACAATGGCGCAATATATGGCCGAAGGAGTACGTTTCAGCGGTAACCAGGCAACCGTTAAAAAAGTATCGGAACTAAAGAAAGCCGAAGACCTTGAAGGGTATGACGGTTATATCTTCGGTTCACCTACCTACCACAGAGATATGGCTGAGCCGATGAAAACATTCCTGTTTCTGGCTAAGAAAGCCCCTCTCGAGGGAAAACTGGCAGGGTCGTTCGGCTCATATACTCACAGCGGAGACGCCCCGAATATAATTCTTGAAACGATGCAATATGTATACAAGATGGAGCCGTTCAACCTGAGCTCGTTAAATATGCTGGAAGCCAACCTCGATACTCCCGATGGAATGCGCGCCTGCCAGGACTACGGCAGAGTATTCGCTGAAACCATCTAATAACCGATCACAATCAGGTTCATTGATTTCAACCAGCGAAGCGGTGGTGCCGGACAGAAATTACCCGCCACCGCTTATTCTCTTCAGTACACGGGCTGAAACCGATTGCGGAACAAAAGACCGATATTATAATATAGTCTCACGGAACCATCAGCCTACTGGAAGGGGTAGACTATAAGTTATGAAGGACGACCGAGGAGAAGCTCAGTGCCCCCGGTGCGGGTCGAACAATCTGACCTATAAAAACGTCTTCGATTACTACAAATGCAATGACTGCCGGATAACTTTCATTACTCCGGTATACAGCTATGGCTACGAGAGAATATCGGGGCTCGATTCGGCTAAAGATGTAGCCAGTAAAATTTTCGGTCAGGCCCAACCCGAAATAAAGGAAAGTGAACCTGAAACACCGGCTGCCCCCGTTATTAACAAAAGACGAAGGAGTAATCCTTCATGGTTGACAATATCACTTATAACGCTGGTTATAGTCCTTATTCTTGTTATCGTATGGCTCCTGTTCGATACCGAGATATCGGACTTTCTGAACGGATTGTAGTTGAACAATCAACCGCCTTTCGGTTGTTTCTACACTATGTAAACTGGCTCAATCACTAACGGCTGTGCTATCATTATTATCGTTAATATCCGCAGTGCCGGTTACCGTCCGGTGAAAAAGTAATCCGGGAATTCGGGTCCGTACAGTTTTCAGGAAATGAAAGAAAAATGATAAAAACGAGGGTATTGTTACTGGTAATACTACTGCTGGGAGCAATATGTACTGCAGGATGTGCTGGAAAGGAAGGTTCAAGAATGGCGAAATCAGGTGATACGGTTAAAGTTCATTACACTGGAAAGCTGGAGGACGGTACCGTCTTCGATACGTCCCAGGAACGTGACCCTCTCGAGTTCACTATCGGTGAAGGAAGTATAATTCCCGGTTTCGAAGAAGCTGTAAAAGGTATGCAGGTAGGCCAGTCAAAAGAAGTAAACATATCTCCACAGCAGGCATACGGCGAGTACCGCGAAGACCTTTTACTGATGATTGATAGAGCCCAGCTGCCAAAAGACCTTAAACCGGAAGTCGGCCAGCGATTACAGATGCAGCAGTTGGAAGGAGAGACTGCGATAGTCGTTGTTACCGAAGTAACGGAAAAAACGATTACCGTCGATGCGAACCATCCCCTGGCTGGTAAAAACCTGATTTTTGAAATAGAAGTTGTGGATATCCGCTGACCTTCCTCATCCTCCCGTTGCACAGGACCGGCAACATTATCACCCGTTTTACAAATTACAAAACGCTACTCATAATAATCAGCCCGTATTTTGACATCCGTGTCTATCCTCCTGTATCATCTTTCTGGTATTTGTTTCGGTTGTTTGACGTTTGTGGGAGTTATAAGCAGGATTTACTCACTTAGAGAGGGTCGTTAAGCTTGGCAAATGACGAATGGCCTGTACTCATACCGGGTATAAAAGGGAAAGGAGGCCATTCGCTATTTATACAGGACTAATTATTTTTGCGGTAATCGTTGCAGTAATCGTAGTGGGTTCAATTTTCATGACAATCAGGACCAGAAGAACAGAAAGCAGAAGATGGGATAAAAAATAGCAGACTCGATATTACCGGGAAACAACCCTGATAACCAATAAACAGCGGCATTTGGAAGAATATATTTCGCCGCTGTTTTTCATTTCTGTTGAAGATTTAATTTCATTTGCTTGAAGCAATACTCTATTGTCTTGTAATACGCGGCAACCGTCTGGGTGGAATTATCGCTATCAAACAATTCCAGATAATAACTGACCTTGGAATCACCCAGTTCTTCCGCCATTTCGTTCAATACCTCTTCGGAATTTATCAGCGATTCAACGTCGAACTCTCCGGTCAATAACCTCTCCGAACTCTGAGTAGATATCATTTTCTCAAGGAATCTGACATATTCTGTTGTCTCGGCATCTTTGGTAGTATCTTCTGCTTTGAGTAACTCTATATCTTTAATGAGAGATTCTACCTGTAATTCCAGTTCCGCACGTTTCACATCCAGGGCTTCAAGGTCTTCCTTCAGTTTATCGTATTGCTGGACTGATAATTCGGGATAGCACGATGAAAATAACAGACTTAAAGCCAGTAAAAAGCCTATTAGTAATTTCTTTTTCATAAGCCGCTCCTTCGCCGGTTTGTTCTATTAAAGCATATGGAAGAATAAAGTTAAAGACTATCAGCTTGGTAGTATATAAACCGAAGGTAAAAGAAGCCAATAAAATTATCAAACGGGGGAATTAAGAAGTGGGCTCGGTAGGATTCGAACCTACGACCAATCGGTTATGAGCCGACCGCT
>CAZIYN010000073.1:0-9180 GCA_964543495.1 uncultured Dehalococcoidales bacterium
CGGACGGAGTTTTAAACGCTATCAGGCTGGTGCGCGAGACGGGTAAGCCGTTATTCGGGACCTGAAACGGTTTTCAACATACCCTGTTAGAGTATGCCATGAATGCAGCCGGTATGGAGGACGCGGGTCACCCGGAAACGGACCCCGATGCGGAGACGCAATTATTTATACTCGCTTCCTGTCCGGTCGATTACCGCCCGGATGGAGCACCGAGGCTCTGGGGGAAGCTGAAAATCAGGATAAGCCAGGGTTCACTGGCACACAGTATATATCAGAGGCAGGAGGTAGAAGAACCGTTTAACTGTGATTATGAGATGAACCCGGATTTCCGGGAAGAACTTGAAGCCGGCGGACTGAAAGTCAGCGGTCTGACAGACGAGGGCGGTATCAGGATAATAGAGCTCCCCGGACACCGTTTTTACATGGCTACAGGATTCGTGCCCCAGCTAAACTCGGAGGAAAACAGTCCGCACCCTCTGATTACGGCATTTATTAAAGCCGCCATACCCGAGGTATAAATAAGCCCTTAAAATGATAGAATAAGGTAATATATAAATCCCTCTAAGTCTCCCTTTACGAAAGGGAGAGAAAGTACGGAATATAAGTCTATAGATATGAGAATACTCCATTTTGCCGACCTTCATCTGGGTGTGGAGACATACGGGCGGATTAATCCTGAGACAGGCATCTCGACCCGTCTGGAGGACTTCCTTGCTGCCCTCGATAAGCTGGTGGACTACGCTCTGGATAACAGCGTCGACCTGGTCATGTTCTGCGGCGACGCCTATAAGAGCCGGGAACCCAGCCAGACCCAGCAGCGGGAGTTTGCCCGGCGGATAAACCGGCTGACCACAGGCGGCGTGCCGATTTTACTGCTGGTGGGAAACCACGATATGCCCAACGCAATAGGCAGGGCTACCGCCACGGAAATTTTTCATACGCTTGAGGTGGAGAACGTATATGTATCGAATACCCCCGATGTCTACAAGATTGAAACCAGGAGCGGTATTATACAGGTGGCTTCCCTGCCGTGGCTGAGGCGGAGCGCACTGCTGAGCAGGGAAGAGACCAAGAACCTGAGTTTCGAGCAGATAAATCAAAAAATGCAGGAAGTGCTGACCAACCAGATTGCCTCGCACGCTTCCAAGCTGGACCCCTCTCTACCCGCTGTCCTGGCGGCTCACGTGGGAGTAGCCAACGCTACCGTCGGCTCGGAGAGGCTGATGGCGATAGGGCAGGAGCATTTCCTGCTGCCGGGGAATATCGCCAACCCCGCTTTCGATTACATTGCGCTGGGGCATATACACAAGCACCAGGTTATAAACGAAAATCCCCCGGTCGTCTACGCGGGTAGCCTGGAGCGGGTGGACTTCGGCGAAGAAAACGACGAAAAGGGTTTCTACACCGTGGATATCGAACCAGACGAGCAGACAGGAAAACGCAAAGTCGCTTATGAGTTTCACAGGATAGAAGGGCGGCGTTTCCGGACTATAAACGTGGATATCAAAGAGGATGACGAAGACCCCACCACCACGGTGCTCAGGGCTATAAGTACCGACGGAGAAGAGGGCGTGAACGATTCCATCATCCGCCTCCAGGTCCACCTGCCTGTGGAAGCCGAGGGGCAGCTAAGGGACAGTGAAATCAGGGAAGCCCTGAAAGGGGCATACCACTCAACAATGAGTAAAGAGGTGGAACGTGAGACGCGTCTCAGGCTTCAGACGACAGCCGAGGAGATAACACCCGCAGAAGCCCTGAAGACCTACCTGGAAGCGAACTACCCGCCGGAAAGGGCGAAAATCCTGCTGGAGTACGGGGAGAAGCTGATTCAGGGAGAAGAGGAGGGAGACGGATAAGTTTATTACCCATCCACCCTGAGATTCTTCGTCGTCCGCCTCAGGCGGGCTCCTCCAGAATGACAGAGGGTAGGGACTGGATTCCGGCCCCCGTATCAAGTACGGGGCAAGCTTCGCCGGAATGATCCTTCGACAAGCTCAGGATGAACGGGGAGGGCGGGAATGATAGTCGTAATCGGAGTCTTATAAAGGGGGCTTGTACCCCTTTTTTTATTTATCCGAAGTAAGTTTTATTGTCTCTTGAGCTATTTCAGGTTATACTAATTTTATCCATACTCACCAGCTCCTGCCCCGGTCAAAGATACCTCATATTATTTCATCCGCAACCAAGCAGGGAAAGGGACTCGTTTACCAGTGGTTTTGGAACAGTGGCAGAAAAACCTTTACGCGATATTTATTGCCCAGTTTTTCGTAATGGTGGGCTTCAATTTCGTGAATCCTTTTCTGCCTCTTTTCATCCAGCAACTAGGTGATTTTACCAATGAAGAAGCTGCATTCTGGTCGAGTATTGCGGCGGCGGGACTCGGCATTGCTTTATTCGTCAGCGGACCATTATGGGGCATAATAGCCGATAAATGGGGCAGGAAAGCCATGGTGCTGAGAGCGCAGTTCTGCAGTGTCTTTATCCTGGTGGGAATCGGACTTTCTCCTAACGTTTACTGGGTGATTGCTCTACGCATGGCCCAGGGTTTTTTCAGCGGCACGATGACCGCCGCCCAGGCGATGGTGGCCGCCGGGACTCCCCGGGAGAGAATGCCCTTTTCGATGGGGCTCCTGCTGGTAGCGGTGTTCAGCGGTGTTACAGTGGGGCCTCTCCTCGGTGGTTTTCTAGCCGATACCTACGGTTACCACACGACATTTTTCATTACCGGCTCTCTGCTGTTTCTGGGCGGTTTGACCGTGCTCTTTTTTACCAAGGAAGAATTTGAGCGTCCCGAGCCGAACGAATCAGCCTCCATAAAAAGCCTGCTCCGCCTGGCGGCATCCAGTCAGATGTTCCCGTTGCTGCTGACACTATTCGCCATGCAACTGGGCCCACAGATGATTGGCCCGATTATGTCGATATATGTCAGGGAAATAGACCCAGCGGTGAAAGCGGCGACGATGTCCGGAATCGCTTTCTGTCTTCTGGGGGTAATGGCCGCCATTTCTTCCCTCAGCTCGTCCCGTCTGGGAATGAGGATACCTCTCAAGAGAATGCTTACAATTTCATGCATAGGGGCGGGCCTGCTGTACCTGCCTCAGATATGGGCGAGCTCGGTGATACAGGTGATATTATTTCTCGCCCTTACCGGAATATTTATCGGCGGTTTGATGACATCTTCGAATGCACTCGTCGGTCTCTCGGCAGCGAGGAGTCAGCAGGGGATGGCTTACGGCATCGCCCAGAGCGCTAACGCGCTCGGTATCGGTATAGGACCGTTAATAGGGGGTTTCATTTCACGGACAGTGGGACTTAAGGCGGTGTTCGGCGTCGCTTCCGGGCTATTCGTTTTAATCGGATTGGCCGTTGCCAGATTCTTTCAGGATATCAGTCTCAGACCGGAAACACCGAGCGTGGAAACAGACGTGATGAATTCGCAGTGAATAGGGCGCGGATTAAGAATTCGCGGTTTACCCAAAGAGCATTCGCGCGGCGGCTTCCGCCATGTCCATAATATAGTTGGGTACTATACCGAGGGCAAGCACGCCGAGGCAGGAAATCAATACCACCGCTCTGAGAGGTCCCGATGAAGGGACTTTTTCTTCCGACTGGGCTTCGCCGAACCACATCACCTTGACCACGCGCAGGTAGTAGAAGGCGGAGATAACGCTGTTGATTACGGCCAGGAGCACCAGCCAGAGCAGCCCGTTCATCACGGCTCCCCTGAAGACGAAGAATTTGCCCATAAAACCGGCAGCCGGCGGCATACCGATGAGGGAAATAAGGCACAAACTCAATGCCAGGGTCAATACCGGCGCCCGTTTAATCATACCTGAGAAGTCCTTGATAAGGTCGCTCTCCAGTTTATTGGTAATCGCGATGACCGCGCTGAAAGCGCCGAGATTGGCAAAAGCGTAACCGGTGAGGAAGAAGATAATTCCACTCTGCCCGGCGATATCGGTGGCGCGGGAAACGCCAAGCGTAGCCAGACCCACCATCAGGTAACCGGCCTGGGCGATGCTGGAGTACCCGAGAAGCCGCTTGATATTCGTCTGCCGGATGGCGGTCAGGTTGCCGACGAACATACCGATGGCGGCAAGCACGGCGAAAATTATTCCCCAGTTGATACTCAACCAGTCGGGAGACTGGAAAGCAGTGTAGAATACGCGGATAAGGATGGCGAACCCGGCGGCTTTGCTGCCAACCGAGAGGTAAGCTGTGACCGGAGTGGGAGCGCCTTCATAAACATCCGGCACCCACATATGGAAAGGAATAGCTGCTATCTTAAAGCCGAAACCGGCAATCATCAATACTATACCCATTATGAGAGCCGGGCTGGCGGCAATGGACGAAGGAGAAATAACCATCAGGGCGTCCGCTATCCTGCCCAGCTGGGTTTCTCCGGTGAAACCGAATACGAGAGCCATGCCGAATAACAGCACCGCCGAAGCTACCGCTCCGAGCAGCATATACTTGATAGACGATTCCGAAGATTTGGGGTCCTTCAGGAATCCAACGAGAACGTAAAGCGAGATACTCGCCAGTTCGAGGGCGATGTATATGGAAATCAGCTCCGTGGTAGCCGCCATCAGCATCATACCCAGCGCGGACAGCAGCACCAGAGCGTAATACTCACCCTGGAAACGGGAGAACTTGGATACGTAGTCCGTGGAGGCTAAAATGACAAGGGCGGCGATACCCATAAAGAGCAGCTTGAAGAAAATGGAGAAACCGTCCACAGCCAGCATTCCGTAGAAAATGCCGTCGGGAGCCGTATCGGAGACCGCCGCGAAAACAGCGGCTACTATCAGCCCGATAATGCTGATTACCCCCAGGCTGCTCTTCCGCTCCGTAAAAAGATCGAGCAGTATTACCAGAACGGCGACTCCGGCTATTATTATTTCCGGTATAAAGAGTCCCAGATTCAAAATCTACTCCTTATCGTATTAACCTATTAAGCCCGCTATGGGCGCAATTCCAATTTTAATCATATCGGTCAGTATTGCCGGGTAAATACCGACAATCATAATGCAGGCCACGAAAGCGACCATATATACCCGTTCAAGACCGTCGGCGTCCTTGACCTCATTGAATTCGTCTTTCACCGGACCGTAGAACACCCTCTGCAGCGACCAGAGTATATAGCCGGCGGCGAGTACCACGCCGATACAGGCAAGTAAAGTGAATACGGGCGCACCGGCGACCACGGGGCTCGAGTAACTGCCGGCAAATGTAATAAATTCGGCCGCGAAACCACTGGTGGTAGGCAGCCCCAGAGAGCCAAGCCCGGCAATCGAGAAAATAATGGCGATGAACGGCACCTGTCTTGCCAGACCGCCGAGTTTATTCAGGTCTCTTTCATGCAGGTTGTGAATCGTCAGCCCCGCCATGGCAAACATCAGCCCGGTCAGCAGACCGTGGCTGACCATCTGGAGAGCGGCGCCGGTAAGGCTTATCTCACCGAGGGCGAAGATTCCGAGCAGCACGAAACCCATGTGGCTCACGCTGCTGTATGCAATCATTCTCTTGAGGTCGGTCTGCCGCAGCGTCAGGGCAGCCCCGTAAAGAACACTGATTACCGCCAAGGTGAGTAGCACCGGAGCGTACTCACGGGCGACATCCGGGAAGAAACTGACAACGCGTATCATACCGTATCCGCCCATCTTGATAAGGGCACCCGCCAGCATAACGCTGCCGGCTGTAGGAGCATCCGTATGGGCGTCGGGCAGCCAGGTATGCAGCGGGAAAACGGGCAGCTTGACGGCGAAACCGACAATCAGGAGTAAGAACAGGCTTGCCGCGGGCATAACCGCCTGCACCATTCCCAGTCCTTTCTGCGTTATCTCGACCATATCGAGGCTGCCGGTGGCGAAATACAGGCAGAGTATTCCGGCAAGCATAAAGGCGCTGCCGAATAACGTATATAGAACGTATTTAATAGCCGAGTATTCTTTCCTGCCCGAACCCCAGACCGAAATCAGGAAGTACATCGGGATAATCTCGATTTCCCAGAAGATAAAGAAGAGGATGAGGTCGAGAGAGCAGAATACTCCGAGGATACTGGCTTCAAGTACCAGCAGCCAGACGAAATACTCGCGTACCCTGAGCTGCTCCTTCCATGAAATCAGGACCACCATGAAACCGAGGAAGGTGGTCAGCAGTACCAGTGGCATGCTGAGGCCGTCGACTCCCAGGTGGTAATGGGCGTTCAGCGCAGAAATCCACGGGATATTAACTTCATACTGCATCATACCGGCGGCGGCAGGGGACCTGTCGAACCCGGCGAAAATAGCCAGGGCTATTATCATCGGCACCGCGGTGAAAACAGCCGCCAGGTAACGGGTCAGCTTTTCCCGTCCGCCTCCGAAGACGGCTATCAGGATAGCTCCCACTACCGGCAGGAAAATTATGGTTGAAAGATAGCTAGACTGCAATTACATTTACCCCTTTTCAACCTGCTATAAATACCACTATTATTATCGCCAGAATTCCTATGGCTATCGTCAGTCCGTAAAGCTGCAACTGGCCGGTCTGCAGCTTGCGGAGAAGACCGCCACTTTCATCCAGCGTTTCACCCACACCGTTGACAGCACCGTCGACGATATAGGTATCAATCTTTTCAAGACCCTTGAACAATCCGCCGATTAAGCTGACTTTCACGATTATGTTTTCATACAGTTCATCGAACCAGTATTTACGCAGGAAAACGGTATACAGCGGTCTGAAAAGACTACCCATTTTCTCCGCGGAAATCCACTTTTTAATATACATCGCATAGGCAAGGAGGATACCGAGTCCGGCGAGTATCAGCGACAGCCAGGGCAGTCCCTGACCGAGAACGCCGAAGAACCCGGGAGCGTGGGCGTGGTGTTCTCCCATGAACTCGGCAAACCCGCCGCCGGTGCCCCAGAAGCCTGAAAATACGGCAAGCCCGGCGAGGACAACCATCGGGGCGACCATCACCATCGGCGATTCGTGGGTGTGCCCGCCCGATTCCGGGTCACCTCCTTTATATTCTCCATGGAAGGTCAAAAATACCGCACGGAACATATAGAAAGCGGTCATAAATACCGTAATCAGTCCCAGAATACCCAGCACCGGCTGGGCTTCCAGGGCAACGGCAAGAATTTCATCTTTGCTCCAGAAACCGGCAAGAGGCCAGATTCCGGCCAGGCTTAAAGAAGCGATAAAGAAGGTAATATATGTCCAGGGCATAACCTTGCGCAGGCCGCCCATCAATCTCATATCGAAGGTACCGGTGGCGTGGTTGACACTGCCGGAGCCGAGGAACAGGAGCGCCTTGAAGAAGGCGTGGTTGAAGAGATGGAACATTCCTATAGCCGTTGCCGCCTTGGCAAGCTCCACAGTACCGGTCCCTTCCTGGGCGAATACCATACCGGCGGCTCCAAGCCCCAGCATCATATAACCGAGCTGGCTGATTGTAGAATAGGCAAGGACCCTCTTGATATCGGTGGCGACAAGTCCCATCGAAGCGGCGAATATCGCAGTGACAGCGCCGATTATAGCCACGGTACTTACCGCCTGCATCGACTGAGCGAATATCGGCAGGGTGCGGGCGACAAGGAAGACACCGGCAGAGACCATCGTAGCCGAATGGATGAGGGCGCTGACGGGTGTGGGACCTTCCATAGCGTCAGGCAGCCATAGGTGAAGCGGGAACTGCGCCGATTTACCGACGGCTCCCGAGAATATACCGATAGCCGCCCAGGTCAGAGCCGTCCCGGCAAGAACAGCCGTTCCGGCGAGGGCGTGCAGTTCGGCAATATCGAAAGTGCCCGTCTTGGCGAATATAACCAGGATCGCGGCGAGGAAACCGAAGTCGCCCAGGCGGGTAACGATAAAGGCTTTCTTGGCGGCATTCGCTGCCGAAGGGCGGTGGAACCAGAAACCGATTAACAGGTAGGAGCATAAGCCAACCAGCTCCCAGAATATGAAAATCATCAGCAGGCTGGAAGACATCACCACTCCCAGCATCGCCGCTGTAAACAGGGACATCCAGGCGTAATAACGGTGATAACCGGGGTCTCCGCTCATATAGCCCTGCGAATAAATCTGGACCATAAGGCTGACCAGGGTTACAACCACTACCATTACCGCCGTCAGGGAGTCCACCATTATTCCTATTTCTATATTGAGGCTGCCGATAGCCGCCCAGGTAATAGCGGGAACATCAATCTCATTATGAGGTTCTCCGAATACCGAGACCATCGTCCAGACGGAGATGAGGAAGGAAAGACCTATAGCACCGATAGTGATATAGCCGGCTATCCGTGATTCCGTCTTAACGAATGGCCTGATAAACAGTGCTATTATCACGAATGATATGACCGGCAGCAGGAATATAAACCATATAAGTTGAGTCGGCATTACAGTTTCCTCAGCACCTCGTCTATAACGTGTTTTTTATCTTCCGGCACCAGCACCCGGTAGGGGGCAAGTTCGGTCCCCACCGGTTTATCGGAAGCCGGCAGTATCTGAGTGGGTATCCCTTCTCCTTCGAAAAGTTCCTTCCACGTTTCCGCAATCATCAGGTTCTTTGTCTGTTTAATTTCTACCCACATCGTATATTGTTTTCTACCTCTCCCCCTGTGTCCCCCTCTCCTTCAAAGGAGAGGGGGAGGTTCTTTTGCGAGAGGGACTTCGTCCCTCTCTGACTCCCTTTTATACTCCTTTAAAAAGGGGAAGGGAAAATCTTTCTTAAGGGGATTTTACCCCTCTTAAACACCCCTTCTAATCAGGAAGGGTCCACTCCCAGTCTCCGGCGAACTACTTCCTTTCATTATCGGGGCTGGGTTCTTAATCTCTCTTTTAGTCTCTATCCTTTCATAGAGTCGACGTCCGTCGTCTCTATACTTTCTCTGTTTCTGTATATCGTAATAATGATAGCCAGGCCGACTGCCGCCTCGGCAGCAGCGACTACCATAATGAATATGGCGAATACCTGCCCGGTCAGAAGGACCGGGGTGATAAAGCGCGAGAGAGCGACCAGCGCGATATTAACGGCGTTGAGCATCAGCTCGATGCACATCATTACCACGATGGCATTTTTCTTGGCCAGAGCTCCGTAAAGCCCGACGGAGAAGATGATTGCCGATAGTATTAAATAATGTTCAAGTCCTACTGACACTCTTTATTTCTCCCTCACAAGAACAATTGCTC